>JBCCGX010000094.1:0-14790 GCA_039029035.1 Acidobacteriota bacterium
GAGGCTTTGAGTCGATTGGTCGAGCGTCTCGACACCCAGGAGTGATCTGAGGGGGCCACGATGGAACGTCTGATCGAGATCGCTCTGGCCAATGCAACAGCCGCCTGTTGCCTGGCACTCCTGGCCGCCGGGGTCGAGATTTTCTGCCGTCGCCGCCCGGCCCTGACCCACGGCCTCTGGCTGCTGGTGCTGGCCCGCCTGCTGATGCCCCCCGTGCTGACGCCCGAAGTCGTTCTGACGACGGCCGACCGGCCGACACAGGCCGGCACGCTGACTCTGTCGCTGCCCGTTTCGATGGTGGAGCCGGTGGCCGCGATGCGGGCCGTGGACAGCGCCTGGCCGGTGAGCTTCCCGCTCGGCTTGTGGCTCTCTGTGAGCGCTGCGCTCTTGGCTCTCGCAGGGTACAGAACCTGGCGCCTGAGGCATCGGCTGACTGAGGCCGAGCCGGTCAGCCGGGAGCTGGCTGCGCGCTGGTTCGAGCTTGCCGATCGTCTGGCCATCGCCTCGCCGCCGGCGCTCTACCGCGTCGGTGAGCGCATCTCGCCGATGCTGTTCTCGATCGTCGGCTGGGCGCGCGTCGTCCTACCGAAGGGGCTGTGGCGTGACCTGTCGGACCACGAACAGGACGCGCTGTTGCTGCACGAGCTCGCCCATTGGAAGCGGCGCGATCATTGGGTGCGCCACCTGGAGCTCGCGGCCCTGATCCTCTTCTGGTGGCATCCTGCTGTCTGGCTCGCTAGTTGGCGCTTGCGTCGCGCCGAAGAGCTCGCCTGTGACGCCCTGGTCGCCGAAACCCTGCCCAATCACCGGCGCGCCTATGCCGAAGCTTTGCTCGAAACCGCGAAGTTTCTCGCTGGCGGTCGATGCGTCACTCCGACCCTGGCGACCGGAGTCCGGGTGGCGAATAACCTGAAAGGACGGATCGAAATGATCTTTGATCGCAATAGACCGCAACGAACCTCCACCGCCGGCCGTCTGGCCCTGGCCACTGCCGTCGTTCTGGCCCTGGCTTTGACACCGGTCTTTACCGCCTCCACCCAACCGGCCGAAGGCTACTCGGCCGCAAGCTACTCGGCCGACAGTTATTCGACCGAGAGTGAGTTCCGCGGCGCGCCGATCGATCTCGAGTTTAGGAATGTCGAGCTGACCCAACCGCTGCGCAAACTGGCCCAAGTCAGTGGGCTCAACTTCGTTGTCGATCCCGCAACGGCGGTCGACATGAAAGTGACGACCCAGCTCGAGTCGATTCCGTGGGATCAGGCCCTACACTACTTGCTGAAGATCAACCACCTCGACTACTCGATCGAAGGCAATGTGCTGTGGGTCCATGCCAGAGACCGCAGGCGAACCGAGAGCCCGCTCTACGACGGAGAACCGATCGATCTGAAGCTCTTCTACGCGGATCTACGCCAGGTGCTGGCCGACTTCGGGCGCTATACCGATCTCGAGATTGCGCTCGACGAGGGGATTGCCGGTACGGTCAGCCTCGAGCTCGCCGCGGTACCCTGGGACCAGGCCCTCGACATCATTCTGCAGCTCAACGAGCTCGAAGCGATCGCTGAAAATGGCAAGCTGTGGATTCAGGCCAGCTGCTAGCCCGCTAACCAGCCGTCGGGATTCGACGATAGACAGTGAGCTCCTCCATGGCTCCGAGGCTCAGTGGCTTGGCGCGTCGTCACCCCAGAGCTGTACCAGACGGCGGTCGCGTCCGCAGCCGTTGCGGTAGAGCTTGTAGCGCACGGGATTCTTCTTGTAGTAGTCCTGGTGGTACTCCTCGGCCGGGTAGAAGACCGTCGCCGCCTCGATCTCGGTGGCGATGGGCCGATCGAAGCGGCCGGATTGTTCCAGCTTTTCCTTGGTTCCCTCGGCGAGCTGCTTCTGCTGCTCGTCGTGGTAGTAGATGCCGGAGCGGTATTGGGTCCCGGAATCGCAAAACTGTCGATTGACGGCCACGGGGTCGATGTTGACCCAGAAGATGTCGAGTAGCTCGGAGAAGGTCACCTTGTTCGGATCGAAGAGGATCTCCACCGCCTCGGTGTGGCCACTGCGGCCGGCCGAGACCTGGGCGTAGGTGGGGTTCTCCAGGTGGCCGGCGATGTAGCCCGAGGTGGTGGAGACGACGCCGGGTAGCACGTCGAACGGTTGCTCCATGCACCAGAAGCAGCCCCCGGCAAGGGTCGCCTTGGCCAGGCCTTCCGTAGCCTCGCTAGTGGCGGTCGTCGAGTCGTCAGCATCCGAATCCACGGCGCCGCAAGCTGAGACCGTGAGGCCCAGGGCCAGGACGGTCGTGATGATGATTCTCATGATTCCTCCGCGGGGGTGTTGTGAGCTCGGTCAGTGAGCTTCGTTGACGGCTCCGGGTGAAGATTTGCTCGGTCGGCGCAGCGGGTTACCGAGCTGCCGAGCCGATATCCGGCTGAGGCAGTTTAACCTTCGGCGCGCCGGGGGCAACCAGAGAGCGCTCTTTGCCGTATCCTCGGTCAGCAACCGATTCGACAGGCGGCAGGCGGATTCGACCGCTATGGCCGTGCAACGACAACGGAGGAGTGGCGATGCGAAAGGGAGTCCTACTGAGCTTGCTACTGGTGCCACTGGCCACCAGCGTCAGCGCCCTGAAGACCGGGCCCGAAGTCGGTACCAAGATTCCTGATTTCACAGTCCAGGATCAGACCGGTAAGGCAAGGACCTTCGCCGATCTCACCGGGCCGGAAGGGCTGCTGCTGCTCTTCTATCGCACGGCCGATTGGTGACACCACTGCAAGAGCCAGCTCGTGGAGCTGGAAAGCAAGCAAGCCGAGTACGCCAAGCGTGGGCTCCATGTCGCCGCCGCCAGCTATGACTCGGTCGAGATCCTGCAGAACTTCGCCGAGCGGCGGGATATTACTTTTCCCCTCTTGGCAGACCCGGACTTCTCGATGATCGAGGCGTTCGGCATCGTCAACGATCGGGTCCCCAAGGACGCCGAGTACTACGGCTTCGCCTACGCCGGCTACTACATGATCGATCCTGAGGGCGTGGTGACGGCCAAGTTCTTCAACGAAGAGAACAATGATCGCAACACCGCCGCCAGTATTCTGGTGCACGAGCTCGGCGCCGAAGCGGATGGGCGTCAAGGCACGGTGGAGACGGATCACTTGATCCTCCACTGGTCGACCAGCAACGATACGCTGCGTCCCGGTCAACGTGCGGTGGTGGTGATGGACGTCGAGCTCAAGCCGAAGATGCACGTCTACGCCCCGGGTGTGGAAGGGGGCTACATTCCCATCGACTGGACGATCTCCGAGGCGCCTGGGATCCAGATCGACGAGGCCGACTACCCGGCGTCGCGGCAGAAGCACCTGCCAGCCATCGGCGAGACCGTGCCGATCTACGAGAACGAACTGCGGGTCCTACGTGATGTCCGCCTTTTGGGCGGCCGTGACCTCCCCGAGGAGCTCGCCGGGCAAGACGAGCTGGTGATCGAAGGTGGCTTCAAGTACCAGGCCTGTGACGACAAGAAGTGCTTTCGCCCGATGACCGTCCCTATGCGCTGGACGTTCGCTCTCGGTGGGCACGATCTGGAGCGCGTGCCGGAAGAGATCCGTCGCGGTAGCGACTGAGCCTCAACAGCGAGGCGAGCTTGGATAAGATGCTCATCCCATGGGCAAACGTTCCAAGGTTCGTCAGGCCAAGACCGGTGGCTGCCTGGTGTTCGGCTTCTTTGGCGTCTTCGCCATTGCCGGCCTGGCTTCGGCGTACTTCCTGACCTGGAAGCCACTCTCGGGACTGCTCGAGGCGCGCACATGGGAGGCCAAGGAGTGTGTGATCCTCTCCAGCCGAGTGGCCGAGAATCGCAGTAGCGACGGCACGACCTATCGGGTCGAAATGCGCTACAGCTACGAGACCGAGTGGGGCTCCTACGAGGGGGACCGCTACAACTTCAGCATCGGTTCGAGCAGCGGTTACGAAAACAAAGCGCAGATCGTGGCGGTGCACCCGCCGGGTAGCGAGACGACGTGTTATGTCGATCCCGACGATCCGACCCGCTCGGTGATCAATCGCGAGCCGGGAGCTTGTTTGTGGTGGGGGGTCTTTCCCCTGCCGTTTCTTGCGGTGGGCTGTGGTGGCCTGTTATGGCTCCTGACGCCGACCGGGCGTCGTCAAATGGGGCCGCGGCGAGCGATGGGTCAGGACAGCGCTCCGGCGCCGTTCCGGGCGACGGCGCAATCGAGCGGCAGCCTGGAGCTCGAGGCCGGTATGTCTCCCGTCGGCAACCTCGTCGGTAGCGTGCTCATCGCCGCTTTCTGGAATGGCATCGTCAGCCTCTTCGTCTTCGGCGTGATTCTTCCGAGCTGGCGCAGCGGCGATATCGAATGGATCCCGACGCTGTTCATGATTCCATTCGCTCTTGTCGGCCTGGGACTCATCGGCTTTGTTTTCTATCTGCTGCTGGCGCTGTTCAACCCGCGTCCCCGGTTGATCCTCGACGATGGGCACCTGACGCCCGGCTCGGAGACGGCCCTGCGCTGGCAGATCAGCGGCCGCGCCGGACGCATTCAGAAGCTTACCGTCGAGATGGAGGGTCGGGAGTCGGCGCGCTATCGTCGCGGCACCAACACCTACACCGACCACCACACCTTCTACCAATCCGAGCTGGTTTCCGAAGCACGGTTCGGCCGCCTGCACCGCGGCGAGGTGGCGCTGGCTGTCCCCGCTGGAACCCTGCCGACGTTCGAGGCGCCCAACAACAAGATCGAGTGGCGACTCAAGATCCACGGTGACATCCCCTTCTGGCCGGATATGAACGCGGAGTTTCCGATCCAGGTCTACCCCGGGCGAGGTGACCGATGAGCCTCAGCCTGCATCTCGACGAGAAGGCCTTCGAGCCCGGGGCCGAAGTGCGTGGCCGGGTCGATTGGCAGACCACGGGCAAGCGCCCGGAGTCGTTGTTGATCAGCCTGCTCTGGCACACCGAAGGCAAGGGGACCGAGGACATCGAGATCGTCGATCAGATCGAGCTCGAGCATCCGGCCGCCATGGGGCATCATGATTTCGCCTTCCGCTTGCCCGACTTTCCATGGAGCTTCTCCGGCACCCTGGTGTCCCTGATCTGGGCGATCGAGGTGGGTCTCGAGCCCAGGGGAGGGATCGAGCGGGTCGATTTCGTTGCCGCCCCGGGCGGGCAAGAAGTGACCTTGTGAGCGATCGCGCTGCCCGGGCCAATCCTTTCCGGGTCAGCCGTGTCTTGAAGCTGCGTTATCGCCTCGAAGACACCGGTTGGCAGGAGCTGTTGGAGCGCTTACAGAGCTTGGGGCACCGTGGCGCTCTCGTAGGTCCCGAAGGCAGTGGCAAGACGACCTTGCTCGAAGATCTCGAGCACCGCCTCGAAGCCCGAGGCTGGCGGATCGTGCGCCTGCGCTTGAACGCTGAGCGGCGTCACTTGACTCGGCCGGAATGGGCCGCTCTTCACCGGGTGGACAGTGGGGATCTCGTGACGGTAGATGGCGTCGAACAGCTACCTTGGTGGCGTTGGTGGCGTCTCGAGCGGCTCTGCCGAGGGGCGGGCGGACTGGTGGTGACGACCCACCGCCCCGGGCGATTGCCTTGCTTGCACGAGCACCGCACGAGCCCCGAGCTCCTAGTCGACCTGGTCACCAGTCTGGTCGGTCGACACGAAGCCGAGGGCCTACAGCCGGAGCTGGAGCGACTGTTCGAAGCCCATCACGGCAATCTCAGGGATTGCCTGCGCAGCCTCTACGATCATTGGGCCAAGGGTACGCTAGCCAGCCGGACTGTCGAGCCAATCGATGAGGCGCTCCACGCCTCGCAGCACGTTGTCGCAGCAGTGCTCTAGAAAGTCCTCACCGAGCGCCTCGTCGGCAGGGACCGACTGGCTCTCGCGCAGGGCCTGGTCGCCATCGAAGTCGACGAAGCACAGTCGAGCGGTCAGCTCCTCCGGCGGCCGGCCGAAGGGTAGGCCGGGCAAGGTGGCGACGCCGGTGTCGGCCAGGAGGCGGGTGCAGAGGGTCGTGCTGTCGCGAATGCCGCGCCCGGCGAGGCGTTCGGCGAACGGTGTAAAGTCGGGGAAGAGATAGAAGCCGCCCTGGGCTGGGTGGACCCGAACGCCGGCCTGACGCAAGGTACGGGCGCACCAGGAGCCGAGCGCCGCGAGCACTCGCCGGGAGTCGACGAGGTAGCGTTCGATATCGTCACCGCCGCGAAAGGCGTCCACGGCGGCGTATTGGATCGGCGCCGAGACAGCGCTGAAGGTCTCGCTAGCCACGGCTTGCATCGCCTGCTGCAGAGCCTCGAGCTGCGGCGGGAAGACAAAGGTCCCTAGCCGCCAGCCGCCGGCGCCGCACCATTTCGACAGCCCGGCACTGAGAATCGTCCCCTCGGGATAGACCCGCGCCATGGAGACGTGATCACCTGTGTGGTGCAGGCGACCGTAGATCTCGTCTGCCAAGACGAGCACATCGTGGCGGCGAGCGACCTCGGCCAAGGCCGCCAAGTCCTCTTCGGTATAGCTGTTGCCGACCGGATTATTGGGCGAATTGAGGATCAGCAGCCGCGGTCCATCGGCGCCGGCGGCGCAGGCTGCCGCCAGCCGATCCGGTTGGACCTTCCAGCCCTCGACGAAGCTCGTCGGTACGCTACGCGGCTCCCGGCCGAGGATCCGAGCCTGGGGAGCATAGGACACCCAACTCGGTGAAGGGATCAGAACCTCGCCGCGAAAGACGAGCTGGAGGAGAAAGATGAGCTCCTTGGAGCCGGGGCCGACGAGAACATGTTCCGGTTCGGCGGCAACACCATCCTCCCGGCGATGGTGCTCGGCAACCGCGCGGCAAAGTGCCGGCAAGCCCTGTACGGGGAGATAGGCTTTCTCCTCCGCGTGACGCCGCAGGGTCTCGACGATCCGCCCCGGCACCGGGAAGGGAGATTGGCCGAAGCCGATGCGATAAACACGCTGCCCCCGACTCGCCAGCTCGGCGCTGCGTTGATGGATGGCCAGGGTGGCCGAGGCTTCCAGGCCTTCGATCTCGGGCACTAGCAGGCTGGCCGGATAAGGCATGACTGATTTCTTCTAGGTCGATGCAAGTGCCGCGTCCCGGCACCGGATCTGCGCCACTACCAGTTGATGATATAGGTACAGGAATCGTCGCCCTGCTTCTTGCACGGAGCGCTGTCGTCATGCCTGACGTCGACCAGTGAGCCTTCGGGCTCGAATCGATCTGCCAGAGCTTGAATGATGCCGCGATCGAAGTCGCAAGGATAGGGATTGTCGCAGGTCATCTTTCCCGACTGCATGCCGATCAGCTGAAAATTGTAGTGCCCGACTTCGCCGCCGCGGTGGGCATTGCGGTAGGCCCCGTCGAGGTCGCCGAGAACCGACTCGATCGAGTCGACCCCGGGCGGGAAGTAGTGCTGCTGCGGGATTTGCCGGCCGATCTGATAGAGCGTGTTGGGGCCGATCTCTTCGGAGATCTTGCGGAAAGAGTCGAGCCAGGCTTGTTGGGAGTACCACTGGTCGGGCTGGGGGTCATGGATGTCGTGCTCGGCCAGGATGCCGAGGGCCAGGCGCTTGAAGGCGCCCATGACATTGACCAATGAGAGAACGACTTCACCGAGCACCTCGACCCGGGGAGAGAATGCCTTGAACTGTGCCATTACAATAATCCTCGTCGAATTTGCGAACCGTCCCAACCAGCGCATGGGAGGTCAGAGCGAGGATCGATAGACGATTTCGATCGATACAGCGGCGACCGAGAAACAGCGAGTGAGAGCGCGTCACCGAGCCTCTGCACCGCGCTGCGACCCTGCCAGCGGGCCAACAGCGACGGTCTGGCATCTGCTCGATGGCAGATGAGCACGGCGGCGAAAAATTAGGATGATCCCCGCTCAGACTCTAGCATGCTCGCGCCCGACCTGCATCTGCTGCGAAGGCGGTAAAGATCTTGTCGAAGCCTCTTGCGGCGTCGCCGAAGCTTCTTTGGGCATCAATGCCGCTTTTGCCGCTTCGCCGAATCGGCGGATGATGTCGCCGGCAGGCTCGGTGCTCTGCACTCCGGCGACACTCTTGCCGGCTTGCAGGAAGTCCTTCGACGAGAAGCTCCGCAGGGAAGACCGCTTGAGCTTCCACAGCGACTGCACCGAGTAATAGAGCCGCATCCAGTGCTTGGTGCGTCGTCCGCGCAGCATCCAGCGCGCCAGCGGCCCGGCTTTGGTACCAACCTGTTCGAGGTACGGGGTTCGAATCACCGCCACCGGAACGCCGGTGATGCGCTCGGTCAGGACGATATCGTCCTCTCGAGCGTCGACCACCGCCTTCTTGTAGTCGTCATGCGCAGTGCACTCGGTGGTGGCTATGAATCGGGTGCCCATCTGCACCCCGGCGTAGCCCAGGCCGAGGGCATCGACGAAGTCCTGCGCAGCGCCGATGCCGCCGGCGCAGACCACCGGCGCGCCCAGGTCACCGAGATCGGTCAACAGCTCGGCGGCCGCCTTGTCGCCGGCATGCCCACCAGCCCGCGAGTTGACCGCGATCAGACCGTCGACGCCCGCCTCGAGGGCCTTGATGGCCCATTTGCGCTCGGTGACGTCGTGGTACACCTTGCCGCCCACGGCGTGGGCGCGCTCCACCACCCATTGGGGCTTGCCGAGGGAGGTGACGAAGAAGCGGACCCCCTCTTCGATCGCGGTATCGACGTAGCTCTTCATGCGATCGAGGTAGACCTTCGACGACCGTTCGACGATGACATTGAGACCGACGGGTCGATCGGTGAGCTCGCGGATGCGCTGCATGCCTTGGCGGAACTCGTAGCCGTGGACGTAGACCAACGACAGCGGCTGCACGATGCCGATGCCGCCAGCCTCCGAGGCTGCCGCCACGAGCTCCGGGTTGCTGCACGGGTACATGGCACCGCAGATCAACGGAATGTCGATACCGGCGTCTTGGGTCAGGGGCGTTTCGAGCGGGGCCATGGGGATCTCCGATGTGTGGTGGGCACGAGGGCTGCGGCACGTGGAATGCTGCTCCGAGTCTATCCTCAGCTCGAGTTCATCGAAGAGCGCGATGCCGATGAGCCACAGCTGTAACCTGACCTACAATCTGAGAAAAGATCCCAGGGAGTAACTTGGTGGTGCTTGGGTGCATCTCACCATCGAGTCCACTTCAGTCCCCTTCTCTCCACGCCATCCCGATCGGAAACCCGAGATCCCACACGAGATGCGAGATACCTCCTGCTCCCTGACATCCCCATCCGCTGACTGTTGCCTTCACCGCCGCCACCTCACCCTTGCCATCCTGCTCTGCGGCCTTCTCGGTCTAGCGCCGCCGTCGAGCGCCAGCGACGTGACGATCTCTGGCTTTGTCGCCGTCCGCGGAGCCGGGGTGCAGTCCCAACCCTCCTGGCGTGAAGGCGGCTTCGGGCGCCTCACTCTGGGCTCCGATGCCGCGGACGATGAAGGGAGCTATGCCCTGGGCAAGCTCCATGTGGGCATCGACTGGCAGCCCTCGCCGTTCTTCGGCGCCTATGTCCACGTGGCCGGCCGCGCCGAGCCTGGCCGCGTCGAGGGACGCGAAGTCGGGGTGATCGAGGCCTATCTGCATGCCTCCGTTTCGGCGGGGCAGACCGGCTCGGTGAACTTCCAACTCGGTCATTTCATCCTGCCGACGTCACGCGAGAACACCGAGTTCGTCTGGGCTTCGCCCTACACGCTGACCTTCTCGGCGCTCAATACATGGATCGGTGAAGAGACCCGGCTGACCGGCTTGCTGACTGAGTACGAGGTCGCTACCGGCGACCAGTCCCGGGTGCGCTTCGGGGGCTCGGCCTTCGGCGGCAACGACTCGAACGGTGCCCTGCTCGCCTGGCGGGGCTGGTCGATGGGCGATCGCCTGACCGCCTTTGGTGAGGTCGTCCCTCTGCCGCCCATAGGCTCCCTGCAGCCGGATGGCGCCTTCGCCGCCCAGCGGGATGACGGCAGCAAGCCCTACGGTGATGATCTCGACGATCGGATCGGTTGGAGTGGCTTCCTGCGCTGGCAGCGCGATGAGCGGGCAGTGATCCAGTACACCCACTACGACAACCGCGGGGACCGCGAGCTCCATCAAGGGGAGTATGCCTGGCGCACCAAGTTCGATCTGCTCGGTATCGAGCTACGGCCGCACGACAACTTTGTCTTGATCGGCGAAGCCCTGGACGGCTCCACCGGCATGGGTGATCCTCTGACGACCAACGTCCAGGCCGACATCGAGACCGCCTACCTTCTCGCCTCGTGGAACCCCGGCCGTTTCCGGGCCAGCCTGCGCTACGACACCTTCGAAACCGTCGATGTGGACGGGTCGGGGGCCGACAACAACAACGAGGACGGCGAAGCCTGGACCTTTGCCCTCTTCTTTGAGCCCCGCGATGCGCTACGCCTCGGACTCGAGTACTCGAGTCTCGAGGCCGATCGGCCGGCGGCGGCGGAAGTCGGCTTCGATCCGAACACCGATGGGGAAACACTCAAGCTGGAGCTGCGGTACTACTTCGACTGGTAGCTAGCGCTGAGTCAAAGCGGCACCGAACAGGATGCCGACCGCAGTGCCAACGGCGAGGCCGACGGCGATATCGCCCAGGGCCGCGCCGATGGCGACCCCGATCCCCGAGCCGAGAGCCAGCCCGGTACCGACGTTCATGGCTTTCTTCTTTTGGCGTCGGTCACTGTTTCTGCCCATCTGATGGCGCTCCTCTAAGGCCGGCTCAGCGCGAGCCGTGGCTTGGTAGAGCAGTACTACGGACCGACGGGGCAGAACATTCGCTGGGCCAATCAACGGGACGCGGGAGCAGAGGTCTCCTGATCGGACCGTCGATCAGCCAGGTGCCACATCGCTTCCAGGGTCTCGTGGGTGCGCATCGCCAGCTCGTGATCTTCGGTGCCGACGGCGGCGCGCTCGAGGGTGCTCAGGGTGCGGGCCCGGCGCGGGTTGCGGCCGAGGGATTTCTCCAGCACCTCGCGCGCCTCGTCGTAGCGACCGAGATCGGCCAGGACCTCGCCGAAGAGCTCGAGGGAGGGCTTGGGCGGTACCGGTGGGCCGAAGCCGAAGCGGGCGTCGTCTTCGAGCTCCATCGCAGCGGAGAGCAGCTCGAGGGCTTCGTCGGTCTTGCCGCGAGCGAGGTGGATGCGGGCATCGAGCTGCCGTTCCATGATGTCGGTCGAGCGCGTGCGGACCCGGCCGTAGCGCACGAAGCCGTTCTCGGTCTCGCGCTCGCCATCCTCGGCCAGAGCCTCCTCGCGGCGCCTCTTGATGGCAGCGAGCAGCTCTTCGGCAGCTTTGATGTCGCCGCGGTGCAGGGCGTGGATGCCGTCGGTGTAGAGCACGGTGGCGGCCGGGCTCAATTGCAGGCCGTCGAGATCCGGTGAGGCGATCTCATCGTCCCAGGCTTCGGTCTCGAGCAGATAGTGGGCGCGCATGTAGGCCAGGTGATTGCGGGTCATCTCGGAGCCACTGGCGGCCGTGTCTTCTTCCATGATCGACAACAGCTTGCGGGCGTCGGCGTAGCGCCCCTGCTGCAGGTAGGCGTACTCGAGCCACAGCAGGGCATGGAAGCTCTTGCGGTCGATCTCCAGATCGTCGCGCTCGACCCGATCGAGTGAGGCTTGCCAGGAGTCTTCGTTCGAGGTCGCCGTTTCGTCCCACAGACCGAGCGCGAGAAAGATGTGCGACGGCATGTGCAGGGCGTGGGTCGCGGCCGGGGCGATCTCGGCGTAGACCCGCGCGGCCCGCATGCCGAGGGGGGCGTGCACCGGATCGTCGTAGGAGTGGATCAGGTAGTGGGCCGCGCCGGGATGCTCGGGGTTCTTGGCGAAGACCTCTTCGGCTACCGCCGCGGCCTGCATGTAGGTGGCGATGTCGCGTCCGTCGTGGCTGGTGCCGAGGATCGCCAGGGAGTGGAACGCGGCGATGTCGAGGTCGTCCGGGAAGCGCTGTGAGAGCTCGGCTAGGGTGTCGCGGTAGGCGATGTCTCGCTCTTCCTTATTGCCCTCACCGTAGAGGACCTCGACCGTTTGCAGATAGCCCTTCTCGCGCTCCGTCGGCGCCAGGGCGAGGCGCTCCCCAGGGGTGGGCGCGAAACGCTCGAGGGCCGCCCGGGCGCCTTCGAAGCTCTGGGTCGACCAGATCGGATGGTTGTAGCTCATCGCCAGGCCCCAGGCGGCCATGGCGAAGCCGGGCTCGATCTCCAGGGCACGCTCGAAAGCGGCGCGCGCATCGAGATACTCGAAGCTGTGTAGATTGAGGACGCCGTGCAGGAAGTACTCTTGCGCCTCGGGCGTGCCCGAGGTCGGGAAGTCGATTCGCCCGAGCCGACCCGCCTGGGTGTCGATCGTGCTGATGTCGACATGCTCCAGGTCGTTCGGCGGGTGATCGCAGCCTTCATCGGCGGTCGCGGCGCCGGGGAGGAGGAGCAAGAGAATGGGCAGGAGCCGGGGCAGAGAGAGGAGCCGGGGTAGAGGGAGAAGGTGCAGATCTTGCATCGGATGGCCTCGTGAGTCGCTCGGGAGTTCCGGGGAGGTGCAGGTGAAGCTACACTTCATCATAGCTCGATCATGACGAATTCCTTACTTGAAATCCGCCCGAGCCTACCTTGGCTCGTCCTCGGACTGGCCTTCGGCCTCGTCAGCTGCGGCGGTAGCGAGCTGATCGACCCTGCTGGCCGCCCCCTCGCCGAGCGTGCCCTCTTCGACCAGCGCCATGTGCCCGAGGTGCTCACCGAGGTGCGTCGCCTGGCGACTCCGCCGGCGACCTCGGGCAACCGCTTCGTGGCCGGTTGGTGGCCCTGGCGCTCCGGCGGTCACGACGTGCTGACCGCACTCGATGGCGGCGCTCGCCTCGAGCTGATCCACCTGGAGCAGCGCCCCCGGACCCTGGTGCTCGACCTGCTCGACGAAGAGCCGCCGGCGACCGGTGCAGTGCGCGTCGCAGTCGCCGGTGGCGAGCCCGTGCGCTTGCCGCTCAGCGACCCCTTGGTACTCGAGCTGCCTGCGGAGCTGCCTCTCGGTCGCGTGCGGGTCGAGATCCTGCCCGAGACGGGGACGAAGCTGACCGTGCTCGCCGCTTCGATGCGGACCGCCCTGGCCGCCGGCGACACACGTTTCGAGGGTGCGGATGCTTTGCAGACCGGCCACTCGGTGGTCGACGCGGTTCGCCGCGTCGAGGCCGGCTCGGTGCTCAGCGGCACCTTCCGCCCACCCGCGTCACCGCGCGAAGGCCAAGAGTTCGTGTTGCAGATCGAAGCCGCGGGGCGTTGGCAGACCGCCTTCAGCTGGCGTGGCACGCTGTGGAATCGCTTGCGCGGTGCCCGGCGGATCGAGGTACCGCTCGGTGCCGAGTCCGGTTGGGTGCGGATCCGCTTCGTGGTGCGTGGTGAGGGACCGGCCGCCCGCTGGCAGGGCTTCGCGATCCACTCGCCCACCCGCGCAGGAGTTACAGCCGCGTCGCCACCCGGTGCTGCTGGCGACGCGTCCGAGCCGCCGCGGCTGGTGATCGTCTACGTCATGGACGCCCTGCGGGCCGACCAGCTCGGTCACCTCGGCGGTCCGGCCGAGGTCTCGCCAACCCTCGATCGCCTGGCGCGGGAGGGGCTCACCTTCACCCAGCACCGCAGCGTCGCCCCCAACACCCTGCCGTCGACCAAAGCGCTCTTCACCGGCGAAGCCTATGCCGACCGCGGCGGCTGGAAGCTCCCGGCAGACGGACCGGCGACCCTGGCCGAGGCCTACCGTGACGCCGGCTATGCCACGGCTCTGTTCTCGAACAATCCGTACGTCAGCGCGACCTACGGCGTCGGTCGCGGCTTCGACCACCTCGTCGCCCCGGTGGCGGACGGCAGCGTGCCGTTTCACGACGACGCGGCGAGGATTCACGCTGCCGCGCTCGAATGGTTGAGCGCCCTGGCGGAGGATCAGCCAGCCTTCGTGTACCTCCACACCCTGCACCCCCACAACCCTTACGATCCGCCACCGGCCTACGCGGCGCTCTTCACCGCGGGTATCGCCTCGGACCTCGACGGCTCGACCCCGACCTTGCTCGACATCCAGCGCTTCCGGCGCGAGCCGACCGCAGCCGATCGCCAGCGCCTCGCCGGCCTCTATGCTGCCGGTCTGGCCTACAACGATGCCGAACTGGACAAGCTCCTGGCCGCGGTAGCTGAGCGATACCCGCCCGAAGAGACCGTGATCGCCGCGACCTCCGATCACGGTGAAGAGCTGTTCGAGCACAGCGGGGTACTGCACGGCTACACGCTGTACGAGGAGATGATTCGTATTCCCTTGGTCCTCTGGGCGCCGGGGCGTGTTGCGGCCGGTCGCCGTGCGGCAGCTACCAGCACCCTCGATCTGCACGCGACGCTGCTCGAGATCGCCGGCGCACCCCAGGGGGTGAGTGAAGGGCGCTCCCTTCTACGGGCCGACGCCGATGCGCAGGTATGGCAGGCGGAGCCGATCCATTTCGCCGCGGCCTCGAGCGTCGAGGGCGGGGTCTTCTCGGCCCAGAGCTCGCGCTACAAGCTGGTCCTGGCGCCGCGCACCGGCCGTCGCTGGGGCATGGGCGAAGCGTTGGGGCGTTCGCGCGACGCCGAGTACCTCTTCGATTTGCAAGACGATCCCGGTGAGCAAATCAACCGCGCTGGTCTGGATACTCCCGAGGTCGCCTGGCTGCGCTCCCGCCTCCTCGCCTGGATCGACGGCCGGCGTGCCGCGCCCGCGGTGGCGCCCGAAGTGGACGCGGCGACCCGCGAACGGCTCGAGGCGTTGGGTTACGTGGACTGA
>JBCCGX010000095.1:0-14744 GCA_039029035.1 Acidobacteriota bacterium
GCCGCGACCTTGATCTTCCTGACGTCGGTCGCGACGGGCGGCATCGCCCTGTGGCGCCAAGCAGAAAGCCAACGAGCCCGGGCCGCCGATCTCGGCCGGGTGTCCCTCGCCGGCGATTGGCTGGACGAAGATCCGACCCGTGCGGCCCTCGCCCTTCTCGACCTGGAGAATCCAACCGAAGTGGGGACTGCCACAGCGCTAATGAGCGAAGCTCTGCAGCAGACCCTGGCCTTCGTCGAGCTGCGGGGCCACCAGGGCGGCTTGCCAGTAGCCCGCTTCGACGACACGGGTGACCAAGTGGTGACCGCCTCGGCCGACGGTACGGCCGCCGTGTGGTCGGTGGAGGGCACCCGGCTGGCGACACTGCGAGGGCATGGTGACCGCTTGACCTCGGCTGCCTTCAGCCCCGATGGCGAACGCATCGTCACCGCATCGAACGACGGTACCGCCAGGGTTTGGCGCAGCGATGGCACCCTCCTGTCGGTTCTCGAAGGGCACGATGACCGGCTGACGTCGGTCGCCTTCAGCCCCGACGGCGAACGCGTCGTCACCGCTTCGGAGGACGCAACGGCCCGGCTGTGGCACCTCGAAGGCGACGCCGAGCCGATCCTCCTCGCGGGTCACGAGGCTGGCCTAACCTCGGCCGCGTTCAGCCCCGATTACCAGCGGGTCGTCACCGCCTCCAAAGACACCACGGCGCGCATCTGGCCGGCCGAGGGGACAGGTGAGCCGATCATCCTGAGCGGCCATGGCGGCACCGTGTCCGCCGCCGCCTTCAGCGTCGACGGCGGCCGGGTCGTCACCGCCTCGAGCGACGGCACGGCACGGGTGTGGCGCAGCGACGGCGGCAGCGAGCCGATCATCCTGAGCGGCCATGACGACGCTCTCACCGCCGCCAGCTTCGATCGCAGTGGCCTGCTCGTAGTCACCGCCTCGGAAGACGCGACCGCCCGCTTGTGGCGTCTCGACAGCGAAGCCGAGCCGCTGATCCTGGCGGGACACGACGACGCCTTGACCACCGCTGCCTTCAACCGCAAGGGAGACCGCGTCGTCACCGCCTCCGAAGACGAGACCGCCCGCCTCTGGGCGACCGATCGCGAGGGCGAGCTGTTGACCCTCAGGGGTCACCGCGCGGCGGTTGCCCACGCCGCGTTCAGCCCCGACGGCCTGCGCCTCGTCACCACCTCCCTGGACGGCACCGCCCGCCTGTGGGAGACCGCCGGCGAGAGCCAATCGGCCGTTGTCCTGCAAGACCAAGAGAATCAGATCGTCGCCGCGCAGTTCAGCCCGGACGGCGGCCATGTCGCCACCGGCCTGCAAGACCACAGCCTTTGGGTGTGGAATACCGACGGCACTTGCCCGACGCGACTCGGGGCCCACGAAGACACCATCCGCTCCTTGGCCTGGAATGCGACCGGCGACCGCCTGGTCAGCGCGGCAGAAGACGGCGCGGTGCGGGTTTGGTATCCCGATAGAGCTGGGGATCCGGTCTCCCTGCCCGACACAGACCGCAAGGTGACGACGGCGGCGCTCAGTCCACTGGGCAATCGGGTCGCCATCGCGTCGGAGGATGGCACAGTACGACTGTGGTTTGCCGGCGGAGCGGGCGAGCCGGTGGTCTTTGCGGCGCACGAGGACGCGATCGAAAGCGTCGCCTTCAGCCCCGACGGCCGGCGGATCGTCACGGCCTCGCAAGATCAGACAGCGCGAGTGCACGCCATCGACGGCGGCACCCCGGTGGAGCTCGGCCCGCATCGCGGGTGGGTCACCTCAGCCACCTTCGATCCTCTGGGAGAAAGAGTGGTGACCGTATCGACCGATCGCCGGACCCGGGTTTGGCGCGCCGACGGCAGCGGCAAGCCAGTGGTGCTCAACGAGCACAGTGTCTCGGCCGGCATCGCCGCCTTCGGCCCCCGCAGCCAGCGCATCGCGACCCTCCGCCAGGGCGGCACCGTGCGGATCTGGAACGCCGACGGCTCCGGCCGATCATTGGTTCTCGGTGGCGACGATGAGGAGATCGTAGCGCTGATGTTCGACGCGTCGGGCGAGCGGCTGGTCACGGTGGCGGAGGACGGCCGGTTGGTCGAGTCGCTGCTGTCCGCTGATCTCCTACTGCGCTCCATCGCCGGGGCGACCCGGGTCTGCCTGCGGCCTGAAGAGCGGGAACGCTCCTTCAACGAGTCGCCGGAAGAGGCCCTGGCAAGCTACGAAGCTTGCGAAAGGTCCTACGGACGCGAACCGCTTCGTTAAAGGCAAGTTCCCTATTAGCCCCTTGCGGCCGAAGGGTTCGGCTCGTGAATGTCCGAATAGGGCCAGTAAGCGAACGGCTCGCAGAACGAAGGGCGGCTGCCATTCACGCCGTGAACTGTTCGGCTCGTGAATGGCTGTCTTAGCCACGCTAAAAAATCAGTTCTTGCAGCTGTTTTCGATCCCCATTCACGTCGCGAACGGTTCGGCTCGTGAATTAACGGTCCTAACCACGCCAAAATCGGTTCTTGCTGCCATTTTCGATCCCCATTCACGTCGCGAACGGCTCAGCTCGTGCATGGCGCGTCGGTGAGCACTCGCAAACCCCTTCCGCCCACGAGTCGACGCCGCCCAGCGTCGCCGTCAAAACCTTCGGCGCCTGCAGCTAATAGAGTCCTCATCCAACCAGCGCTCCAAGAGGCTCTCGGGCAGCCGCATCCATCCGGTCGCCAGCTCCAGGACGGGCTCGAACCCGGACAGGACTTTAGGGCTGCTGTGCTAGCCTGCCCGCATGTTTCAACAACTGCACGACCTGCTCTCGGAGCCTTTGCAGCCCAGGCCCAGTAACGGTCCCTCAGCACCGCGAACAAACGCACTGTTGCTGACGTTCATCGTCCTGCTCACGGCAACGACCGCCAGTGCCGAAACGCCGCAGTACCAACCCGAGCTCTTTGCCCCGGGCGTGGTGTCCAAGCCCGACCGGCATGAATTCGGCGTGGTGGTGACGGCCGACGGCTCGCAGGTCTTCTTCGGTGTCGAAACGGGCGAACGCCCTGAGATCTGGCATGTGGCGCGAGAAGGCGACGGCTGGGGCACGGATCGCCCTCTGCTCCAAGACGAGGTCATCGGCTACAACGACCCAGCCCTGGATCCTAAGGAGCAGCGCCTCTATTTCATCTCGACCGAGCCTCCTCCCGGAACGCCGCAGGGGACGGAGCGCAACGCCGATATCTGGTACCTCGAAAAACGCGGCGAGGGCTGGTCCGAGCCGATCCACGCCGGCCCCGTGATCAACTCCACCGCCAACGACTACTACATCTCCTTCACCGACGATGGGGATCTCTATTTCGCGTCCAATATCGGCGCGGATCGGAAGGGCGCTTATGATCTTTACTTCTCGCGCAACGCCCTGGAGGCGCCCGAGAAGCCGATCCGCCTGGGTCCGGGGGTCAACACCGGCGCTTACGAAGCCGATCCCTTCGTAGCGCCCGATGGCTCCTATCTGGTCTTTGCCGCCGGTCGCCGCAGCAACATCGGGCGTGGCGACATCTACCTCAGCTTTCGCGGCGAGGACGGCACGTTCGAGAAAGCAAGGAACCTGGGGCCACCGATCAACACCGAAGGGCACGAGCTCTGCCCCTTCGTGTCCCGTGACGGTAGATATTTCTATTACACCAGTCGGCAGGATATCTATCGAATCGATGCTAAAGAGCTTTGGCGACCTCGTTAGAAAGTATTTTAAAAACATCTAAAACGGCCCCGGCGGGTTCCCGCCGGGGCCGTCCGTACTCAGACGAGGATTACCTACTTACAGACTGACGTCGAGGCGCTTCGACATCATGTTCCCAGACGCCGGATCGTAGAGAGAGATCAGGAGGCGGTGGGGCTCGCGACGCAGCTTGAGCTGGGTCTCGAGGATGGCGACCTGGCCGCTAGCGGCCTTACCCGTACCTGAGACGACGATCGGTACGACGGAGACGTCGGCCCGGTCACCGTTCTTGTCGGTGGCGGCGACCCGCATCTCGAGCTCGGCGCCGACGCCCTGGCTCTCGGGCAGCAGGGTGACTTCGTCGAGCGGTACTTCGAGGCGAACCGGCAGGAGGACCTTACGGAAGCCGGCGCCGGTGGGCTCGCCGAGCTCGACGCTCAGGCTCATGTCACCGAGCAGTGGCAGATCGAACAGCTGGGCGCTCTCCACCAGCATGGTGACCTCGCTCTCGCGCGAGAGGTCGGCGTAACCGTCGCGCGACCGCACTTTCAGACCCTTGCGGTTGACCTTGACCTTCACCTCGTGCTCGGCATCGTTGCCCTGCCAGTCGGGCGAGAAGCCCAGCCAGTAGTAGGAGCGGGTATCCTCGATCACGCGCTCGAGGGCGGTGTAGCTGGCACCATCGATCAAGGCCTTGCCGCCGGTGGCGGCAGCGAGCTGATAGAGGGTGTCTTCTTCCAACTGCTCGCGGCTGAAGGCCTGGTCGGCGACCACTGAGCTGGCCAACGAGCTGCCGAACTCGGCGCTGCCGAAGGAGTCGTTCTCGACGCCGTGCAGGTCGACCGGATAGAGGGTGTAGCCCAGGCGATTGGCGGTCTCGACCAAGGAGCCGAAGGGCTGCCAGCTGTTGAGCTGACCGTCGTCGAACACTGGCTCGAAGGTGCCCGCCACCCAGCTCGAGATCTGGGTCGGCCAGCCGCCGGAGAGCAGCAGCATCACCTTGCGGCCTTCCGGCCGGGCGAAGGCACGCAGGGCAGACGTGGCGGCATCGGCCACCTGCTCCACCTGGGAAGCGAGCTCACGCGAGCGCTGGCGCTCGAGCTCGTCGAGGGTCACGATACCGTTACGCAAGCCGGCCAGGGCGAAGCGGCTGCCGCGGAAGGCGCGGCCGCGAAAGCGCTGGGTGGTATCGAATTGGCGCTGCTCACTCAGGCGCTGCAGACCGTAGGCGCGACGCTTCGTCGCCTGGTCGAGGGCGGCGCCGATCTCGGCCAGGGAGCGGGTCCAGCTAGTCAACATCTCGACCTCGTTACCATCGAAGGCGACGATGGCCAGCCGATCGTCGGCGCTCATCATCGGCAGCTGCTCGGCGAGCTCGCGCAGGACGCGATTACGGTAGGTCGGGATGGAGAAGTAGTCGTCGATAAAGACCAGGTAGCGCGTGCCGACCGCCTCGCCGGGCTCGAGCGCCGGCAGGGCAAAGGTCTCGGGCGCCTCGTCGCCGGTGACCGCGCGACCTTCGCGCACCTCGGTGAAGTACTCCACCGGCACTTCCTCACCGTCGACCAGCAGGCTGAAATCCTCCAACCCGAGATCGGGAACCCGCTGCCCGTTGTCGGTGACGACCACCTCCAAGTTGATGACGCGAACATCGACGATCTCGCCGAAGCTCGGGGCCTGCTCGGCCGCCGGCTGGGCGACCGTGGGGACTGCCAACAACAGAGCCGCGGCCAGACTGCCGCCAACTTTTGCCATGCGTTTGACGCTGTTCATTTTCGATCTCCTTGGAGTCTTCTATCGGTGTCTCGTATCGGCGTTCTTGGTTCAGTTTTGACACCGCTCGGGGCGGTTGTGGCGCACATAGAGCAATTGCCATACCAGGCTGAAGGAGCCCGGAAAATCAACCCCATGCACCCATACTCTCCAGCACCTACCACCTCATCGCCGAACATTCGTCCCCTGGAGAGGACAGTCTCGGAGCGAGGCTGCACGCCCCAGGCTGCGAGCCGGCCCTGTGCTAGAGTCGCCCCTGACCTTCGTCACCCATCGGAGTCTGTGAATAAGGCAGCCAGCTTGGCCGCCTCACACCGCAAGGAGATGCGCATGGCTGGCCTCAAAAATCTCTTGATGCCTGGGCTGCTCGTGGCCCTTTTGCTCACCGGTAGTCCCCTCGTGGCCCAGGCGTCGGACGACGAGGCCGAGCCCGAAGGCGGCGAGGTCTCCGAGGTGATCGTCGTCACCGCCTCGCGCACCGAGCAGCGCCTGCAAGAGGTACCGGTGGCGATGACGGTGATCGGCGCCGAAGAGCTCTCCACCATGCCGGCGGACGACTATGGCGACGTGCTGCGCAACGTGCCGGGGCTCAATGTCACCCAGATCTCGGCCCGCGACGTGCAGGTCAACACCCGCAAGGCGAGCGGCAGCCTGTCGACCGATCAGCTGGTGCTGCTCGACGGCCGCACCGTCTACCTCGATTTCTTCGGTTTCGTGATGTGGGATCTACTGCCGCTCAACTTCAACGAGATCGCCCAAGTCGAGGTAGTGCGCGGCCCGGGCAGCGCGGTCTGGGGCGCCAACGCCTTAGGCGGCGTGATCAATCTGATCACCAAATCGCCGTGGGAGGCCGCCGGTACCAACGTGCAGATCGGCGGCGGCGAGCTGTCGACTCTCTACGGCAGCTTCACCCACGCCGCGGCGGGCGACAAGATGGGCTACAAGGTCTCCGGCAGCTATTTCGAGCAGGATGCCTACGATCGCCCGACCGGCATCATCCAGGGCACCGAGGTCACCAACCCGCCGGGCACCCCCTATCCGGACTTCGTCAATGAGGGCACCGAGCAGCCCAAGCTCGACTTCCGGGTCGACTACAACCCGGACTCCGACAGCTCGTGGTCGTTCTCCGGTGGCTACGCCGGCACCGACGGCATCGTCCACTCCGGCATCGGCCCCTTCGACGTCGACTCGAGCTCCAACATGAGTTACGTCAAGGTGAGCTATGCCAAGGGTTCCTTCAACGCCAACTTCTTCGCCAACCTGCTCGACGGCGAGGCCAACAACCTGCTCACCGTGGGCACCGACGGCGTGCCGCTGCTCCTGGGCTTCGAGAGCCAGACCTACAACCTCGATTTCTCCGACACCAAAGTCATCGGCGACAAGAACATCCTCACCTATGGCGCGACGGTGCGCACCACCGATTTCGACCTTTCGCTCGCCCCTCTCGGCCAGGAGCGCGAAGAGTACGGTGTCTTCATCCAGGACGAGATCCTCTTCTCCGACAAGGTGCGCTGGCTGATCGGCGCCCGCTTCGACGACATCGACACCATCGGCTCGGTGGTCTCACCGCGCACCAGCTTGATGTTCGCCCCGACTCCGGATCACAACTTCCGCATCTCCTACAACGAGGCCTTCCGCGCCGCCTCAGTGGTGGAGAACTTCCTCGGCGTCTCGATCTTCAACCAGGTCCTCCTGCCGCCGCTACCGCCCCTGCTGCCGACGCCGACCCCGTTCGTTTTTCCATCCCAGACGGCCGGTAATCCCTTGCTCGACGAGGAGAGCCTGGAAGCCTTCGAGATCGGCTACGTCGGCACCTACGCTGACAACAAAGCCACCGTCACCGTGGCGCTCTACCGCAATGAGCTGATCGACGGTATCGACTTCTACACCGCCGACTTCTACGACTCCTTCAACCCGCCGCCGGGCTGGCCGCTGCCGCCCTTCATCCCGACCCCCTTCGGGCTGCTACCGACGGTGCCGGAGAACACCTTCCCGTCGCTCTTCAGTTACCGCAACATCGGTGAGCAGATCAACGAAGGGCTCGAGGTCTCCTTCGACTACCGGCCGACCAACGAATGGCGCTTCGGCATCAACTATTCCTACCAGGAAGATCCCGAGGCGACGGGCATCGACATCAACGAGATCAACCGGCCGCCCGAGAGTCGCCTCAACCTCTCCCTGGCCTACAGCGGCGAGCGCTTCTTCACCGATCTCAACATCAACTACGTCGACGACGCTCGTTGGACCGACGTGCTCGACGCCCGCTTCCACGGCATCACCGACGACTACACCATGACCAACCTCTCCCTCGGCGTCCGCCTGCGCGATGACAAGGTCACCCTGTCGGTCATCGGCACCAACATTTTCGACGACGACATCCTGCAGCACATCTTCGGCGACATCATCTCGCGCAAGGTGACGGGTCAAATTTCGTTCCAGTTCTAGCGAGGCTTCGCCTCAGACGGCGAAACCCGCATCGGTGCTTATGGAAGGCGAACCTTGACTCAAAGCTCAAGGCTCGCCTTCCATGGCGCAGCTAGCGAGCTGGCAAGACCCAGCGCCTGCGGTTGAAACCGCAGGCTACGCACCTTGGTCCCTCCGGGACCGACCACGGATAGCCTGTACGCAGGACGTTCAACCCCAGGTCGCACGAGCCCAGCGGAATTTGCCGGACGCCTATGGGGTTGTCTCTTCAGACGGCATAGACTCAGTCGTCTGAAGAGCCTTCTCATGCACAATCCCGCCGAAGTCGACCTCATCAAGCGCCTGCCGAATCGCGGCGAGACGATCGCGCCGCCGATGCCCTTCAGCGCAACGGACGAGCAGGCGCGCAAGCTCGAGCTGCTGCACGAGGTGAGCCGTGAGCTGGCCTCGATCCTCGACCGCGAGGAACTGCTGCAACGGGTGGCCGAGCAGATCAAGCGCTTGATTGATTACCAGCTGTTCAGCGTCATGCTGTGGGACGACGAGGCGCAGCAGATGGCATCGATCGTCTCGGTCCGCTGGGGTGGCTGCAAGAGCAAGAAATTCAGTGTCGATGCAGGTAAGGGCCTGGTCGGCGCAGCAGCTGCGCTCAAGCGCCCGATCCGAGTGGGTGACGTACGCCGGGATCCTCGCTACATCAACTGCGGCGATCTCGACGTGCGCTCCGAGCTCGTCGTACCGATGTTGCTCGAAGGGCGCCTGATCGGGGCCCTGGACTTCGAGAGCTACCAGCAGGACGCCTTCGACCAGGCGACCGAACATCTGCTCATGACCCTCGCTTCCAACCTCGCCGTGGCGCTCGAGAACGCCCGCCTCTACCAACGGGTGCGAGCCGACGAGCGACGGCTCGACGCCGAGCTCGAGACCGCCCGCGAGATGCAGCGCTTCCTGCTGCCGCGCACGACCCCCTGGCTGCCGGAGTTGCAGACCGCCGTTGCCTATTGCCCCGCTCGCCATCTCGGCGGCGACCTCTACGATTTCCTCGCCTACGGCGAAGGGCGCACCGCCATCGCCGTGGGCGACGTGGCCGGCAAGGGCACCAGCGCGGCCCTTTACGGCTCCCTAGCGGTGGGCCTGCTGCGCGGCTACATGTCAGAGAATCGCTGCGATCCCGCCTGCGTGCTGGCCTACCTCAACGACGAGCTGCACCAGATGCAGGCCGAGAAGCGCTTCCTCGCCCTGGCCTTCGCGGTCTACGACAGCCGGACGAACCGCTTGAATGTGGCCAACGCCGGCCTGCCCTACCCCATCCTCCTGCGCGACGGCGAAGTGGAGGAGATACGGGCCAGCGGCCTGCCCGTCGGCGCCATGGCGGCGACCGATTACCGCCAGGTCGAGATCGAGCTGCAGCCGGGCGACGTCATCGTTTTCACCTCCGACGGCATCAGCGAGTGCCTCGACCTCGGTGGCCAGCCCTTTGGCGACGAGCGCTTGCGCCAAAGCCTGCTCGAGCTGGCCGGCGGCTCGGCGCAGGACATCGCCAACGGCCTGCTCGGCGCCACCGAGACCTATCTCGGCGCCGACTGTGAAGCCTCGGACGACCGCACCGTCGTGGTCCTGCGGGTGGGTGGCGAATGAGATCCGGAGCCAGGCAGGCTGCCCTGGCCCTCACCCTCGGCTGTGCGCTGGCTCTCTGCGCCCCGGACAGCACCGCTCAGCCGCCGAATTCGCAGCCCTGTAAGCTAGCCGTGGCCGAGGGCTACATCGAGTTTCGCCGCGCCCAATTCGATCGCGCCCTGCAACGCTTCAACGAAGCCTTGGGCGGCAGTGCAACCTGTGTCCTCGAAGCGCGCCTCGGCAAAGCCGTGACCTACAACGGCCTCAACGATCACAAGGAAGCCTTGCTCGAGGCCCAGTGGGTTCTCGGCGCCACCGAGGACCCAGAGCTGCTGGCCGAAGCCCAGTACCAGATCGGCCTCGGCTTGCACAAACGCGGCGCCCGGATGACACCCAAGAAGGCCGAGGCGGAAGCCGCCTTCTTGCGTGCCGCCGAGCTGTCCGACGGCGAGCACCGTGGCGCCGTCCGCGCCTTGGCCCGGATCTACCGAGAGACCCAGCGCGATGACGACCTGGTAGCGCTCCAGGAGCAATACGACAACGTCAAAGTGCGCAGTCGCGCCGAGCAGCGCAAGCTCATGCAGCAACCGCGACCGCCCAAGCCCAAGACAGCCGACGCGGCGGACGAGGGCGCGGCGGCAGGACCCAACCCGACTTACGAAGAGCTCCTGGCGGACGCTGTTGCGGGAGAGACCCGACTCTGCAAGGGCAAGCAGCTACCCGATGCGGAGCAGGAAATCTTGCATTTCGGCGGCCCGGACGGCGCCGAACAGCGGGGCTATGCCAAGCCTCAGCACCTCAACACACCGGTGTTCCGATACACCGACAAGGCACGCAAGGAAAGGGTCCGGGGACCGGTGATTCTCGAGCTACTGGTCGGGCCGGAAGGTGATGTGCTGCAGGTCAAGGTCCTGCGCACCTTGCACCCGGATCTCGACGCATCGGCGATTCAAGGCAGCTGTGAGTATCGTTTCACGCCAGCCGAGACGCCGGATGGCGAGCCGATCCCCGCCACCGTCCTGCGGACGGTGAACTTCAACGTCAGCTGAGTGGACTACCCTTCGTCCTCGCTCGCTGCCGCCGGCGCTTCGGTCACGGAGACCGCCGCAATATCCGTCAGATCGCGCAGGAAGACCCGACCACCGGCGAAGCTGGGGCGGGTGTAGGAGCCGCGCTCGAGGGCCTGGACGCGGGCTTTCTCGACGTACCCTTCGGCGGTGGCTTCGGCGACCACAACCTCGCCGCTCGGAGCCTGGATCACCAGGTGCCCATCAACCAACACCAGGTTGCCGCCGCCGGGCGGGCGCGACTTCCACACCGCCTCGCCCGTTGCCGCGTCGATGCAGGTCAGGAATCGACCGCTGAAGCCGTAAAGGTGGCCTTCGTAGGGCGCTGGGATGGCGTAGTTACCGCGCAGGGCGTTCGACCGCCAAACCTCTTGAACGCCGGTGCTGGCAGCGACACCTTGGCCTTCGGGATACTCGAGCCGGAAGAGCACCGCCTCGTTCCAGTAGGTCAGGAGGACACCGTCCTCGCCCACCGGCACGGGCTGGGAATGGCCGTCGAAAGCATCTTTGTCGTGCTGGTGCTGCCACAAGATCTTGCCGCTCTCGGGCTCCAAGCCGAACATGAAGTTGTTGGTCACGGCGAGGATTTGTGTCTTGTCGCCGGAGCGCAGGACCAGTGGCGACTGGTAGGCGACCGTGTCGTCACCGATCGACCAGCGCAGCTCGCCGGTGCGGCGATCGAACGCGGCGATCGATCGTCCGGCGTCGCCACCGATCTCGGCCACCAGAAGGTCGCCCGCTACGGTCGGCGTGGTGGTGAAGCCGTATTCCGGCTTGCGGCCGCCGAACTTCTCCACGACCTGGTGCGACCAGATCTCCTTGCCGTCAGCGAGGTTCAGGGCGAAGAGATTGCCCCAAGCACCGAAACCATAAACCATGCCGCCGGCGATCATCGGCGTGGCGAGGGGCCCGTCGTCCGAGCCGTCATGGCCGGCGTAGGTCTTGGAGATCCGATAGCGCCACTGCTCCTTGCCATCGCCAGCGGCGAGGGACACCAAGTAGTCGGACTCGCCGTCGGAGAATCCGGTGATCACATGCTCACCGACCACGGCGATGCCGGAATAGGCGGAGCCGAGGGGCCGCGACCAGACCTTTGCCAGGCCAAAGCTCTTGTGCTCGAACACGCCGTTACCCAGGGAGGTGAGATTGCGGTCCGGGCCGCTCCACAACGGCCAGTCGCGATGGGTTGCGGAGTTGGAGTCGGCGATGGCGACCGCTGCGGCCATCAGGCTCAGGCCAGCCAGGCCGACGAAGGCTATCGGCGAATGGGGCGAAATCCTTTTCACGTAATGCTCCTCGGACTGATCTACGTCGTCCGGCCGAGTTTCGGATGCCGAACAGCGGGCTGCACGATAGGGCTTCCTACGACGCCGACCGAGGCAAGTTCGGCCTCGGCGGCGCCGGGAGAGGCTCCTCAGCCCTCTTTTACAGCCTGTTTACAGCTTCTCGGCCGAGCGCTCAGGATCGATCTTTGATGTCGTAGGCCATGAGCACTTCGCCGTGCCGAATGTAGAGCACGCCGTCCGAGATCACCGGATGCGACCAATGTTGGCCCGAGCCGCGGGTGATCTCGAACGAGCTGATGACCTTGAAGTTGGCCGGATCGGGATCGACCAGCACCACGCTGCCATCTTCCAGGTAGCCGTAGAGAAGGCCATCCGCATGGACCACAGCACCCTTACCGAGGCGCCTTATGGAGGCGGCGATCTCGCCGGTGGCGGCATCCAGGGCGTACCAGGTCTTCTTCGATGCGGCACCGTAGATGTGGTCGCCGACGACCACCGCGCCGCCGTGATGGATGTCGAGCTTGGCCTCGCTCCACTTCTCGCTCACCGACTTACCGTCCGCCGCCAGCTCGTAGAGCTTGCCGCCCTGATCGTAGCCATGGGAAATGTAGATGCCGTTGCCATGGAAGACCGGGCTGGTGGCGTGGATGTCGTACTCCACCGACGCCGGCTGGCGCCACAGGACCTTGCCGGTCTCGGGGTCGATCCCCACCATGTGCTTCGACACCAGGGTGACGATCTGGCGATGCTTGCCGGCCTCCATCAGTCGCGGGGTGCAATAGGCTGCGCCGTCGCTCAGCCCTTCGGTTTTCCACACCTCTTGGCCGGTGTCGGGATCGAGCGCCACCAGCGAGGCGTTCGGACCGCCCGGAGTGAAGATCAGCTTGCCGTCGACCAAGATCGGATTCTCCGACACGCCGAAGTAGATGTTCTCGCCCTTGTACTTGTCGAGCAGCCCGACTTGCCACCGAGTGGCGCCGGTCTCGGTGTCCATCGCCACCGCCTGGCCGAGGGCGGAGAGCAGGTAAAGGCTGTCGCCGACCACTGTCGGCGTCGACCGCGTGCCCGGGTAGCCCTTGCCGTTGAACTCGGCACCGTACTCCTTGGCCCACAGGCGCTTGCCCTGCAGGTCATGGGCGTAGGCGGTGCCTTTCTCGGCCGTCATGCCGGTGGTGAAAACCTTGCCGCCGACCACCGCCACACTGGCGTAGCTTTCGCCCAGCCCCTCCGCCTCCCAGAGCAGCTTCGGGCCGCCGTCGGGCCAGGACTTGAGGAGTCCGGATTCGGCGAATTGCCCGTCGTTGTCCGGCCCACGGAAGCTGGGACTGTCGGCAGCAAGAGCGAGTTGGGCCACGAGCGCGAGAGCGAGCACTTCGAACAGAACCTTACGAAACATAGATGGCATCTCCTTGGATGGTTGCGAGAGCGAGCGCCGGGGATGAGATTGCGAAAGACCCAGCGCTGGGCGGATGCTAACACCACCGGCTCCGGCGAGTGAGGCTCCCCACCCCTGCTATGATGCATCCTCCTTCTCCCAGACTGCTGGTCCGACTGCCCCCAATAATCCACCGGAGGCTCCAATGAAAAAACGCGCCAAGAAGCTGCAACTGCACAAGGAATCGATCCGCACCCTGACGCCGGAGAGCTTGGACCCTCGCGTGGCGGGCGGTGATACGGTCTACACGCTGTGCCATCCCTGCGAAGACACCGACTACAGCTGCGGTTGCGGCGGCACGGGCGGGTCGACCCTGGGCTGTACCGAGTTCGACTGAGGCGTCGCCCAGATCTCAGTTAGCCATGCCACCACGGAGCTTTTCTTTCCTGGTCGCCGCCGCTTCCATGGGGCTGGCGATTGCCTCGACGCCTGGGGCCGCCGCCGAGCCCTCGGCGCCCACTCTGAGCAAGGCTCACAGCAAGGGGCGAGCCCTGATGGCGAAAGGTGATTGCGAGGCAGCGATTCGGCCCCTCGAGAAGGCACGCAAGCAGGCCAGCGAGCCGTCTGTCGACCTGCTGTTGGACCTTGCCACCTGCGCCAACAACCTCGCCCGGTTCGTCGATGCCGAAGCCTACGCCCGCAAGGTGCTCGAGCAGTCGGACGCGGCGGTCGATCGCGGGCCGGCCTACAACCATCTCGGCCTCAGCCTCTTCGGTCAGGCGAAGCAGGGCTTGATATCGCCGATCCCTGGCCAGCGTACCCTGTCACAGCTGCACGCCGAGATGGAAACAGCGTTTCGCGAAGTGTTGGAAATGACCGGTGGTCAGTCACCCATCGTGTGGTACAACCTGGGGCAGGCCTTGAAGCTCCGAGGCAAAGGCGAGGCGGCACGGGACGCGTTCAACGAGTACCTCGAGCGCGAGCCGAAAGGGCCCTACGTGACCGAAGCTCGGCGATCGATCGACTGGATCGCCTGTGAGCAAGGCTTTGCCGACGCGCCCGCTTCGAGCGACGGCGCATCGGGTGACAGTGCGACTCAGGAGGCCTCGAACGTGCCGACGAGGGTCACCGGCGACGTGGTGCCGCCGGTGAAAAAGTTCGCTCCGGGCCCCAGTTCACTCAATCGGCCTTCAGGGCGCGAACCCGCGGCACCATCGTCCTCGAAGCGTTGATCGACAAGCAGGGTGACGTGCGCTGCCTAGACGTCGTCCAGGGCCTGCCGATGGGGCTGACCGACCAGGCATTGAACGCGGTGCGGCGATGGAAGTTCGAACCCGCCTCGTTGCACGGCGAACCGAAGGTCGTCCGCTACAACATCACCATCAATGTGCGCGGGTCTCAGTAGACGGTTTCGCGGGCGCCCGACCTGAGAGGTTGTTGTTCGACTCGCAGTGCCACCTACTCGTAACGCAGCGCGACGATCGGATCCACCCGTGTCGCGCGCTGCGCCGGCACCAGGTTGGCGA
>JBCCGX010000096.1:0-14735 GCA_039029035.1 Acidobacteriota bacterium
CAGCCGGCCGCTGCAGACGCCCCGGCTGGGGATCCTTTCGAGGGATTGATCCGCATCGACCCTTCCCGGCATTGGGAGCTGTTGTCCGGTGAGGGCATTTTCGCCGGCCCGGTAGCTCCGGCGGCGACAGACGTCCAGCCGGCTGGCTCCGAGACGTACGTCGCCGAGGCGGTCGTCGCCGAGGCAGTGCCCGAAAAGACAGCGACCGGCGAGACCCTCACCGACGAGGCGGATGCCGGATCTGACGAGGCGTTAGTGGCCGAACCTGTGTCCGAGCAGGCTGACACAGGGGCAGAGGACGAGGCCGTTGCTGCGTCAGCTGCTGTTGAGGCAGCCGCTACGGAAGCCGCGGAATCGGAGAGTGATGCGCCGGTAGCGGCCCCTGAGCCGATCGAAGAGCAGGTTGCAGCAGCAGAGCCTGCGGAGCCAATCTCCGAGTCCGAACCAGCGCCCTCGCTGGACCAAGAAAAGCCCGAAGAGTCTTCGCGCTGGGGCCTGGCCGCAGGCGTTCTGGGCACCGCGGGCGCCGCTGCTTCTGCGGTCCTCGGTATGGACTCTACGGAGGAACCGGCGGAGACCGCGGCACCGGAGCCGGAAGCCTCGGAGCAGATCGCCCCCGAGCCGGCGTTGGCGGAGCAGGCGATCGGAGACGCGGCGGCCGACGAACCGCAAGACGCAGTGGCGGACGACCCAGAGGTCGCCGACTCCCCCGACGGCCTTGTCGCTGAGGTTGCCGCGCCCGAGGCTTTAGCGCCTGTCCCGGCCGACGAGCCGGTTACGCACGAGACCAGGGAAGTCGCCTCTGCCACCGAACCATCGACCGTAGGCACAGAATCAGCCGAAGCCCCTGTAGCGACAGAGGGCGAGAGCGAGCCGGTCTCTGCCACTCTCGGCGAGCTCTATCTGAAGCAAGGGCATCACGAGGAGGCGGAACGGATCTTTCGCAAGGTGCTCGAGACCGAGCCGAGCAACGCCGTTGCGCTCAGCGGGCTGGAGAAGCTCGGCGTGGGTCGATCGCGCCCACTTTCGGCGGCTGACTTGTTGGCGGTTCGCAGCACCAGCGGTAAGATCCCCGAAGGGCTGACGGCCAAGAAGGTCCTGGTCCTCAGCAACTACGTGAAGCACATTCGCGCCGGCCAACATGTTCACTGAACGACTCCAGAAGGTCACCGATCGGATCGAAGGGGCCATGGCTCTTTCGTTGATCGCCCGCGATGGGATCGCGGTCGAGACCTATGCCAAGGAAGAGTCTCTCGATCTGGAGCTATTGGCTGCGGAGCTCATGTCCCAGGTGCGCGCGGTGTCGCAGAACAACCAGGAGCTTTCGGTCGGCGATGTCAAGCACTTCGCTGTCACGACCGATCGCTACATCCTGATGGTGGGATCCCTCACCGACGAATACTTCTTGTTGCTCGTACTCGCCGCAGACGCTAATGCGGGCCGAGCACGATTCGAGCTGCGCCGTTCGGTGCTGCTCTTCGAAGAGGATCTAATCTGAAGTCCCCGGGCTCGTCCTGGGTCATCGCTTCTCCGCTGTTGACGGAAAGGTGCGATCGTGTTGACGTTCGAGCAAATCAAAGAGCTCATCGACCAGGTTGCGGGCCACGGACTCAGTGGCATCGAGCTGGAGCGTTCAGGATTCCGATTGAAGATCGATGGTCATCAGACCGTCAACGTGTCCACTGCCGAACCTATTGCCGCAGCGCCACCCGTCGTGGTGCAGAGTGCTGCGGCTGCTTCGCCGGCTAGCGCGCCGGCGGTGGCCGCGCCGCCTGCGGCCGAGCCAGCGGCGCCGGCCGCCGATGCCGATGAGCCGCCACCCGGCAGCCATATCTTGAATTCGCCGATCGTCGGTACCTTCTACCGTGCGCCGAACCCGGATTCGCCCGCTTTTGCGGAGGTCGGGGATCGGGTGTCGACCGGCCAGGTCCTTTGCATCGTCGAGGCGATGAAGCTGATGAACGAGATCGAGTCGGACGTCGCCGGGGAGGTCGTGAAGGTCTATGTCGAGAACGCTCAACCGGTCGAATACGGCGAACCCCTGTTCGCCATCAAGCCCGCCTAGCTCTGTCCGCACGACCACGGCGATCCTGTGTCGCCTCCTAGCCGCCAGGTACCAGCTGCGATGTTCAAGAAGATCCTGATCGCCAACCGCGGAGAGATCGCTCTGCGGATCGTCCAGGCGTGCCGTGAGCTCGGTGTCGAGACGGTTGCCATCCACAGCACGGCAGACAACGACAGCTTGCACGTCACCTACGCCGACGAAGACATTTGTATCGGGCCACCGTCGCCGCAAGACAGCTACCTCAATATCTCGAGTGTTATTGCGGCGGCAGAGATCACCGGCGCCGAAGCGGTGCATCCCGGCTACGGTTTCCTGGCCGAGAACGCGCATTTCGCCGAGGTGCTGGACGAGTGCAAGATCGGCTGGATCGGTCCCAAGCCGGCGACGATCCGGATGATGGGCGACAAAGCCAACGCCAGGCGGGTCGCGATCGAAGCCGGTGTGCCGGTTTTGCCGGGGAGCTCGGATCCGTTGCCCGATGCCGCAGCTGCCAAGCGGTTGGCGGATTCGGTGGGCTATCCGGTGATTCTCAAAGCTTCGGCCGGCGGCGGCGGCCGCGGTATGCGTATCGTCGAGGACCCGGACGACGTCGAGCGACAATTCGCCACCGCCAGTGAAGAAGCTAGCCGCGCCTTCGGCGATGGCTCGATGTACCTGGAGAAGTACCTGGTCGAGCCGCGCCATGTCGAGTTTCAGATTTTCGGTGACCAGCACGGCAACGTCATCCACCTTGGCGAGCGCGAGTGCTCGATCCAGCGCAGGCATCAAAAGCTGCTCGAAGAATCACCTTCGCCGGTCATGGATCAGGAGCTGCGTGACCGAATGGGCGCCGCAGCTGTCGCTCTGGCCAAGGCGGTAGGCTACGAGAACGCCGGCACGATCGAATTCCTGCTCGATCGCGATCGCAGCTTCTATTTCATGGAGATGAACACGCGGATCCAGGTCGAGCACCCAGTGACCGAGATGGTTCTGGGGATCGATCTGGTCAAGGAGCAGCTCCGGGTCGCGACGGGCGAGCCTCTGTCGTTCCGCAGCGGCCTACGACCGCGCGGGCACGTGATCGAGTGCCGCATCAACGCCGAGCATCCGGAGACCTTCAGGCCGTCACCGGGCCGGATGAACACCCTGCACCTACCGGGTGGACCGGGCGTGCGAATCGACACCCACGCCTACCAAGAATACGTCATCCCGCCGTTCTACGATTCGATGGTGGCCAAGCTCATCGTCCGCGGCTCAGATCGGGCCGAAGCGATCGAGCGTACCTTGCGAGCGCTCGATTTCTTCGTCGTCGAGGGCATCGACACGACGGTGCCCCTCCATAAGAAGATCCTGCGCGACGACGCCTTCCGCCGCGGCGACTTCTCGACCCGCTTCATGGAAGAGTTTGCCCGCCGCCAGGCGGACGTGGCCGACTCTTGAGACGCTCCGCGACCGACGATGCGACCGCCAAAGCGCACACTTTCCGCCGACGGGGAGCGAAGTTAGCGAAGGAGGTTCGATGAGTCGACTCGAGGAATTTGGCAGTCGCTGGGGCCTGATCATTGCTACCTTGGGCATGGCGGTGGGTACCGGCAACATCTGGCGGTTTCCGCGCATCGCCGCGTCCAACGGCGGCGGCAGCTTCCTGGTCGCCTGGGTGGTCTTCCTGTTTCTGTGGTCCATCCCGTTGATGATTGTCGAGTTCTCTTTCGGCAAGCGCAGTCGCCGCGGCGCCATCGGCGCCTTCGTCGAGATGGGTGGCAAGAGCTACGCTTGGATGGGTGGCTTCGTTGCCATCTGCGCCAGCGCGATCATGTTCTATTACTCGGTGGTCACCGGCTGGTGCTTCCGCTTCCTGGCCGCCGCGTTGACCGGCGGTCTGAGCGGTCAGGGAGAGGCCGAGGCGCTTTGGACGTCGTTCGCCGGCACCCCGCGATCGATCACGACCCACTTCCTGGCTCTCGGCATCGGGGTCGCGGTGGTCTGGTTCGGTGTTCGTGGGATCGAGCGAGTGGCCAAGGTGTTGATTCCGAGCCTAGCCTTGATGGTGGTGATTTTGGCGATTCGCGCTGTCACCTTGCCGGGTGCCGAGAAGGGCCTGGCCTTTCTCTTCACGCCCGACTGGGGAGCTCTGGCGAGCCCCAACATCTGGCTCCAGGCGTTGACGCAAAATGCCTGGGACACCGGCGCCGGCTGGGGCCTGATCCTGACCTACGCCATTTACATGCGGGCGCGGGAAGATGTGGCACTCAACGCCTTTCTCATCGGATTCGGCAACAACTCGATGTCGCTCTTGGCCGGAATCATGGTGTTGTGTACCGTCTTCGCGATCAACCCGGGAGCACAGGCGGAGATCGTCGGCGCTGGCAATGAAGGCCTGACCTTCATCTGGATGCCGCAGCTCTTTGCTGCCATGCCAGCGGGCGGGCTGTTCATGGTGCTGTTCTTCGCCGCGTTGTCGTTCGCCGCCTTGACCAGCCTGATCGCCATGCTCGAGCTCGCGACCCGGGTTCTCATCGATCTCGGACTGACCCGGCGAACGGCCATTCTCTGCGCCGGGGCAGCAGGCCTGGTCTGTGGTCTGCCATCGGCGCTCTCCATGGCGTTCTTCAAAAACCAGGACTGGGTTTGGGGTGTCGGCTTGATGCTTTCCGGTCTGTTCTTCGCGTTCGCCGCCATGCGATTCGGCCTCGAGCGCTTGCGCAACGAAGTGGTCAACGGCGAAGGCTCAGACTTGACGATCGGTCGATGGTGGGTGATGCTGGTCGGCATTCTGGTGCCGGTCGAGGCGGTGACGCTGATCATCTGGTGGCTCTACGCAGCCCGTGGCTGGGATCCGGAAGGGTGGCTCAATCCTCTAGGATCCGAGACCGTCGGCACGGTCCTGGCTCAGGTCGCCGTTGCCATTGTCGTGCTGCTGGCGCTCAATCGCTGGCTGGCCAATCGAACCGAAGCGGTGGCTGAAGGGAGGCCTCGATGACTCCGGTAGCGATCACGATGATGGTCTTGATTTGTGGTGTCGTGTGGGGTGGATTCGCGAGCCTCCTGGTGCGAGCCGCCAAACGGGAGAAGCACAAGAGTGGCCAGCGGAGCAGCGATTGACCAAGAGCTTCGACGGCCGTGGCGTATCTACTTGGTGGGTTTCATGGCGGCCGGCAAGACTACGACCGGCGCTGCCCTGGCAGAGCTGCTGGAGGGGCGATTCGTCGATCTCGACCAAGCGATCGAAGCACAATCCGGCGCTTCGGTGCGAGCGATCTTCGAGCGCCATGGCGAGGAGTACTTCCGCGACCTCGAGCACCACAGCCTGGAGCGCACCGAGGAGCTCGAAGCGGCGGTGATCGCGACCGGCGGAGGGACCATGACGTTCGAGCGAAATCGAGCGCTGATGAGCCGCTTGGGTACGAGTGTCTGGCTCGATCCCAGCTTCGAAACCGTGCTTTCGCGCCTCGGTTTCAGCGGTCGAGCGAAACGGCCCATGTTTCGTGACGAGGAACAGGCCAGAGCACTCTACCGCCAGCGCCGCGACGCCTATAGGATGGCGGACGTCAGAGTCGAAGTACCGCCAGGGGGGACAGCCAGGAGCGTTGCTGCTAGTATCGCTCTCTTACTCCGAGAGAGAAGTTGCGTTATCTAATCCTTTCCGACATGCACGGCAACTGGGACGCCTTCGAGGCGGTTCTCAGACGGGTACGCCGTAAGCGATTCGATGCCACTTTAGTGCTCGGGGACCTGGTGGGTTACGGAGCTGGCCCCAATCAGGTGGTCGAAGCGGTGAAGAATCTCGAAGGCCGGGTCCACGTCGTCCGCGGCAATCACGACAAGGTGGTGTGCGGCCTGGAAGACGGCTCGAATTTCAACCAGCCGGCCCTCTCCGCCGCCCGCTGGACCGCCGAACGCCTGACCCCCAACAACCTGCGCTATGTCCGCCAGATGCCGGTCGGTCCGATCGAGATCGATCAAGGCTTGCACATCTGCCACGGCTCTCCCCTGGACGAAGACACCTATGTCTTCTCGATCTACGACGCCTACGAGATCTTCACCAACTACGAAGCTGAAGTTGTCTTCTTCGGCCATACCCACATCCCGTCGCTTTTCGTGCACCAGCCCAAAGGGATCGAGGTCGCAGTGGTGCAAGGCGAGTCCTTCAGCCTCAAGCTCGAAGAAGGCAAGCGCTACCTGCTCAATCCGGGCTCGATCGGGCAACCGCGGGATCGCGATCCGCGGGCGGCGTACATCACCTACGACAGCGAGACACAGATCGTTCGCTGGCAGCGGGTCGACTACGCCATTTCGAAGGCCCAGGAGCGGATCGTCAAATCGGGTCTGCCGAAAGTCTTGGCGGATCGACTGGCCCTGGGCATCTAGCTAGCTAGATCGCGGTACAGAACGACCGTTAGCCGGTCGTCCTTGTGGCCTGCGCCGCAGCTCCGGAAACTCGCCGGATCATTCACAGACCGCGTAAGGCTGGTCAGGAAAGGGCTTTACCGTCTCGATCAATCTCCACGCTCAATCACGCTCGCTGCGTGCTCGCTCCACAAGGGCGACCTTTCTAGCTCGAAACGGTGTTTCGGGACGGGATCTAGCTAGCAGCTACAGGTCAAAGACTTTCTCGCCAAGGAGCATGTTCTTGCGTCCGTAGCAGTTGAGCCTCAACTTCGAGCCAGCCAGCTCGACCAGAGAGTAGTTGTCGAGGTTGGTGAAGTACTCGGACTCGGTGACCCGGTACTGTCGACCGTCGACCTCCTCGATGACCGACAGGTTGTCGAATCGGCTTCGGCTGCCGGGGGCGGTGGGGAAGTAGAACGGCGAGGAGATCAGTTGATGGATCTCGAGCCCGGGTTCGTCGGAGCAGGTGACGGTCGCCCAACCGGAGGTGTGGACGTCGCCGGTGAGGAAGAGAAGCGGCTGGACCTTGTGGGTTCGAACATGCTCCAGAATCTCTGCCCGCTGCGCGCTGTAGGCCGCCCATTTGTCCGAGTCCGCCGACTTGTTTCTTCGATCGGGAAAGAAGGGCACCGAGGTGGCGACGAACTTCACCTTCTTTTTGTTCTTCAGCATCCATTCCTTGAGTGCGCGCATCTGCTCGCGGTTGATCATCCTTTTCTGTGACGGAGAGCGCTCGGTCCGTGTATCCATGACAAAGAAGCGAGCTCGGCCGCACTCGAAGGTGTACCAGTACTTGCGTGGCGTCACGTCGACTTTTGGGTCTTTCGACAACTGGAAGGCCGGGCCGTGGACCACCTGGTAGCTCTGGTAAGCGCCCATCGCAGCGGCATAGAGATCGCGGTTTTCCGGACTGTCGTTCAACTGGTCGCGGTTCCAGTTGTCTCGAATCTCGTGGTCGTCGAGGATCATGTAGGTCGGAACCCGAGCCATCAGCCGACGGATGTACTCCGGCTCGAAGGCGCGTCGATACTTGCGCAGGAATTGTTTGCGCCGTGAGTTGGGAGCGATGAAATTCAGATCGTCGCCGTAGATTTGATCACCCAACATCAGGACACTCTGGATCGGCTGGTCGGCGATGCGCTCCAGCACGGCGCGAAATGTTTTGTCGCCTCGATCATCGAGCAGGCCGAAGCGGCTAAGGTAGCGGCAGGAGCCGAAGACGAAGGAGATGTTCCCGTTGGAGGCCGGTGCGGTGTGGAACGGAATCCACTCCGCCTCGCCCCAATCGAGCTTGGGCTGCGCCGCTTCGATCTCGTCCGGTTCCATTTCCGCCAGCACATAGCCCATGCGGTAACGGTAAGGTTTGTCCGATTTCAGGCCGGAGAACTCGACGATGCCGGTAAAGTCGAACTTCGGCAGCATCTTAAAGAAGCGAGTCTCGCTCGTATCTTTGCCCTCCCGGCGGACTTCCGCGACGCCGAAGACACGTCGCGGGCTGTCTCGCGGACCATGCCGCTGGCCGCGGCCCCAGAGGCGGACGCTGTTCTTGGTGGTATGACCGATGATTGGACCGACGTTGGGTGGATGTACCTTCATTAGAGCTCCCTCCTTATAATGAGTATTACCAGAATAACAGGGCCTATCTCTGACGCAAAATGAAAGTCGAGCAGCAATCAATAAGACGTTTGAGGCTTCGAAGCTTGGTCGGGCTCGCCTGGAGCGCCTGGGCGCTGTCGGCTCTTGGCCAGGCTGAATCTGAATCCTTGGGGCAGTCGTCGGCAGGGTCGAAGCCGTCGGTGCGCCAGATCGAGGCCGTTGACGCCTGGTTCGATGTCTACGAGATCCTGCCGGCAGTCTTTGCCATCCGCGAGCCCGGCCATTGGGAGCAAGTGATCTCTTACCTCGTCGTCGGCGAAGAGAAGGCGCTGCTTTTCGATACCGGGACCGGTATCGGCGACATTCAGGCGGAGGTTGCAGCCCTCACCCAGCGCGATGTGATCGTCGTCAACTCCCATTCCCACCCCGACCACATCGCTGGCAACTACCAGTTCGACACCATCTACGGCCTCGACAACGCCTATACCGCGGCCAATGCCAAGGGGCGGTCGGTAGAGAATTCGCAGCGCTTCGTGCCACCTCGCGCCTTCAGTCGCGAGCCACCGGCTGGCTTTTCGCGCGAGACCTACCGGATTCGGCCTTATCAGATCGATCGCTTCCTCACCGAAGGGGAGGTGATCGATCTCGGTGGTCGGAAGCTAGAGGTGCTGCTGACGCCGGGGCACGCACCGGACGCGCTCTGCCTGATCGATCGTCAGGGGCGCTTCGTGCTGACCGGAGACACCTTCTATCTCGGCCGGCTCTTCGTTGGCTCGGGGCCCCAGAGTCTCGAAGACTACGCCACCTCGGCGGCTCGCCTCGGCGGCCTGGCCGAAGCGCTCGATCGGGTCCTGCCAGCCCACTCGACGACCCTGCTGAAACCGGCCTTTTTGGTCCGGCTGCAGGAGGCCTTCGCCGCAATTCTCGCCGGTGAGGCTCAATTCAGCGGGGAGAGGCGGGAGGCCCGTTTCGGTGGCTTCTCGATCGCCGCAGGACATCGCGTCAAGACGACAACACCCCAATGAGGTCACGCCCGCAACAGCGGTTAGCGACCGTTTTCCAAGGGTGAGAAGCCGCTCTTCGTTGGACGAGCGATCGGTCCCACGACGGTCTCGATCCGACACGCAGGACTGGCGGCCGGTTATTTCGTCAAGAGGTTTTCTAGGCTGTGCGGGGTAGTGAGCCTGGTTCGTCGTGTAAGATCCCAGGTACTCTTGCCATCCAGGGCCTGCAGCGCTCGGCCGAACCCGGTCGTCCGCCACCGCGTCTGCCCCTGGCCCTCCTAGCCGCGCCTGGTCGACCCCCTGGCGCCCATTGCAGGAAAGGTCGCCATGCCCAAGTCTCTCTATCTGATCAATCCGCGGCCTGCCAATCCGAGCTACTTCGGCGCCGAGGCTTTCCGCCAATGTGGTTACGCGGGCGCTCAGGCGATCGCTGACCTGGCGGCCTCCACCGTGGCCGCTTTGGCACCGGACGGTTGGCAGGTTTCGATCTGCGAAGAGTACGTGGAGCCGATCGACTTTGACACGGATGCCGATTTCATTGGCCTCACCGGCAAGGTGATCCAGGGACAGCGGATGAACGAGGTGGCCGACATCTTCCGTCAGCGTGGCAAGACGGTGCTCATCGGTGGCCCCCATGCTTCGCTGTCGCCCGACGCGGTACGCGATCATTGCGACATCCTGTTGATCGGCGAGCTCGAATCGATGGCGGAGGAGTTCTTCGCCGATTTGGAGAACGGTACCTGGAAGAAGGAGTACGTGGCGGAGAAGCCGAACCTCGATGCTTCGCCTCTGCCGCGCTTCGATCTCTACCCCAACCATCGCGCCCTTTCAGGCTGCGTTCAGACCTCGCGCGGCTGCCCCTTCGAGTGCGAGTTCTGTGACGTGATCCAGTACCTCGGTCGCAAGCAGCGTCACAAGTCCGTCGACCAGATCCTGGCCGAGCTCGATGAGGTCTATCGCGTCGGCTATCGGGCGGTCTTCTTGGCCGACGACAACTTCACCGTCTACCGCAAACGGGCCAAGAATGTCTTGCAGGCGCTGGCCGACTGGAACGCCAAGCGACCGGATGGCCCGGTCGCCTTCCACACCCAGGTGTCGATCGACGCCGCTCGCGATCCCGAGATCATGGAGCTGTGCGGCGAAGCCGGCCTGACCCGAGTGTTCATCGGTATCGAGACGCCGAACGAGGAGAGCTTGCGGGAGACCAAGAAGCGGCAGAACGTCGGCGTCGATCTGGTCGATCAGGTGCAGGTCTTCCTCGACCACGGTATTTCGGTCACCGGCGGCATGATCGTCGGTTTTGATCACGACGGCCCGGACATTTTCCAGCGCCAGCTCGATTTTGGCATGGCAACGCCGATTCCGATCTTCACTCTCGGCGCCCTGGTCGCGCCGGCCGCCACGCCGCTCTACGACCGCATGGAAGAGAGTGGGCGCTTGGTGGCCTCGGGCGGCTCCGAGACCCAAGGGGTCTGGAACACCAACATCATTCCCACCCTGCTCACCCCGGAACAGCTCTTTTCCGGTCTCAAGTGGCTCGGCAATCGGCTCTATGATCCGGCCAACTTTGCCCGCCGCGTGGTGGCGATGATCGAGCGCATGGGCCCGCAGCGTGGCCCGTTCAAGGCCGGCTACATCGCCCACAAGCCGCGGCCGGTCGAGACCGAGGCTCTCGGTGTGGTGCGCAAGATGATCGCCCGCGGCCCGGCTGAGAAGCAGATGTGGCGCGAGATCTCGAGTGCCCTGGCGGAGAAGCCGGAAGCCGGCACCATGGCGATGATGTCCCTCTTCAGTTACGCCCAGGTGCGCTGTCTCTACGACAGCGAGCAATATTGGGAGCCGGAGATGGTCGACATGCCGCAATTTCCCTTGGCTGCCGAGATGGCGGGTGCCGGGGCCCAAAAGCCTGCCGGGCTCGTGTCGCTGGGGAGCTGATCCACTCGCCGCGAAAGATTTGCGCGACGGTGTCCGGCGGTGCCCGCCGCAGGCTCAGTGATGCTGGCTTCGCGTCCCTTCAAAGGGGCATTGGACCTAACGGCAGGGGCGCGGGGACCTGTGGAGCAGTCGCTCGACGGCCTTTCGTCAGGCGGTCGTGTGCGGCGAGCAGCCTTTTAGGCTGACGGACAGTTCTCCGCACCAAAGATTGGTAGAAACGAGTAGCCCACTCCACGTCGGGTGACCAGGTAGCGTGGCTTGCTGGGCACGAGCTCGATCTTCTTTCGGATCCGATGGATCAGAATCCTCAGTGGAGCGACGCTGAATCCTTCAGCCGAGGGCCAAAGTTGTCGCGACAGATATTCGACCCCCAGCGCTCTACCTGCATGGCGCAGCAGCAGGTACAAGAGCTTGTTTTCGAGCGCCGACAGTCGGACTTCTCGACCTCCTGCTGAGGCGACACATCGACCCAGCTCGAGTTGCAACCAGTCGTCTACTCTGAGCCGGGGCTGGGGAGCAAGAGCAAGCTTCCCGATGCGTTTGAGCAGCCGCTCGATTCGCGCGAGGAGAATTAGGGGGTCGATCGGTTTCTCCACGAAGTCCTTCGCTACGCGCTCGAGAGCCGCTGCAATTTCGCTGGAATCGGCAAGACGAGTCGACATCAGAATGACTGGAACGTCACTGCGATTCGAGATCATCGCCGCTAGATCTATGGCACTCATGCCAGGAAGTCGATAGTCGACCAAGGCAAGATGCGGCAGGCCGTTCAATTCGAGATGTTTCAGCGCCTGACGGCCCGAGACAGCGCACCACACCTCGTAGCCGTTTTGTTCCAGCAACATCTGCAACTCCGTCAGATACGCTCCGTCGTTGTCGACTACCAGTATCTTGTGCCTACGGCACGACGAAGGTAGTTGTTCGGAGAGGCGAGCGCCTTGCGTCCAGCGAGTTGCCGAACGGGCAAAAGGCCGCCAGTGCGGCTCTCCCGCCAAGGCGTTGGTCTTGTTGAGGCCGATGTCTCCCATCGCTCACCCTTTCATCGGCTCTGAGACCTGTTCGATGACCGCAGGAGGTTCCATTCCCTTGCTGAGCAGTCGCTTGATAGCCCAGGTCGCAAGAACCTCTCTGGCGACTTCGCTAATGTCAACTCTCTGGAGACCTGCGCGAGTATTCTGGTGGTTGATACACCAGGTTTCTATCTCCAGAGCGCGCACCACGTATGGATCGCAGTGGATGTTGAGATCTTCCGGCGCTGACATTGAATCCTCCTTCAAGTTGGTAGAGCGCAAGTCTGCGGAGCAGTCTCAAGAAGTTTCTTCAAACGCACGAGCAGCTTGCGCAGCCCAAGAGCTGCCTCAGGGCAATCTGACCTATCGGTCTGTTCCGACTTCACCGGCGTCCGTTCTTCGGAGCCCAAGCTCGGACCCCTCCCAAGCAGGCACCTCGAGGCCTGGAAGAATCTCGCCCTTGAAGAGCCTTGTGCCTCTTCGCAGCCAGCGGATCCTCAGGCAGCCGAAGATCAACAACAGGATGACAAGGATCAAAAGCCCCAAGACATCGAGGGTCGGGATCTCGACCGGTGCGAGATCGAAGAGGACGACGGTCGGGTCGTTGTTGTTGGTCGGGTCGCCGTCGTCGTCAGGATCGTTGTCGTCGCCGTCCTGCGATGTGTCCTCGACGTTGACTCCTGCCGGGCTGGTTCCGATCACTGTGGCCGAGCAGTAGTAGGGACCTGGGAAGGTGCCCGGACGAACGATCACCGCGACTTGCAGAACTCCCCCTGTGCCGACGTCGAGCGAGTCGAAGCCCGACAGTAGGTTGACGTCGCCGGAGCCGTCGAAGCCGGGATTGACGGTCAAGTCGACACTCGTCACCCCGTCGACCTCCCAGCTCACCGCGTCGGTGAAAGTGTCGACCAGCGACGACTGTGCCTGGACATTGAAAAGCGCTACGTTGCCGACATTCTGCAAGTTGATCTGCAGAGTCACGAGGTACTCGCCCGGCGAGAGCTCCTCGGCTGAGAGCAACTGTTTGGCGATGCCGATGGTCGGCTCTTCGATGCCGACCGCCACCGCGTAGTCCTCGATCTCGCCGTCGGTGGCGAGGCCGGTCGGCGACAGACCGCCCTGCGAGTCGATCCGGACACGGGCGCAAACGGTGCCTTCGGCGGCACTCACCGGTGCCGTCACCCCTACCGGCTGGCTGGTATTGGCGGCGATCGCCAGATTGCTGAGCACTTGCTCGCCGCTATCGTCCCAATCACCGTCGCCGTTCCAATCGATCCAGGCGTTGACCAGCCCGCCGGTCGTGCCGGTGGTGAGGGTGACCTCGTTGGCGGCACCGGGCACGAAGGTCCCGGCGAAGGTCACGCCGTCTTCGTCGTCGGTGTTGTTGCTGTCGTCGCCGAGGTGATTGGCGTCCGGCTGCCCGTCCGCTTCGCTGTCGACCAGGACACCGAGGGTCGGGTTGCCCGTCGGCTGCACGATGTGACGGGCACCGTCGGAGGCCAGGAGGGTGGGATAGCCGGCGGTTTCCGGCGCGTCGCCGAAATCGAGCCCCTTGAGGACGACATCGTAATCCTCGACCTCACCGTCCGCCGCGGCGCCGGTCGGCGACAGCCCGCCGGCGCTCGACAGTCGGAAGCGGGCATAGGTCAGAGGCTGGCCGGTCACCGCGCAGGGCACGGCGTAGGGCAGCGGATTGGCCCCGCCGCTCACTGACAGCGAGGTAAAGATTTGTTCGCCGGAGTCGCCGAAATCACCATCACCGTCGAAGTCGATCCAGCCGTCGAGCAGCCCGCTTTGCGAGGCGGTGACCGTCAGATTGGATGTACCACAGGCGACGATCATGTCGTCGAAGACGATTCCGTCCTCGTCGTCGGGGCCGGCGCAGGTGCCGAGAGCCGACAGCCCGGCGCCTACGTCGTCACCGATCGCCGGATCACCGCCCATCGCCGGCTGACCTTCGGCCTCGGAGTCGACGCAGGCGCCGAGGTATAGCGGACTCGCCGGATCGAGAGCGTGCCTGGCACCATTGACCCCCACTGTGGTGCCGTAGGTATCCGGCGCGTCGCCCAGGTCCACTCCCTTGGTAGTGACCTCGTAGTCTTCGACTTCACCGTCCATCGCCGGCCCGGTGGCGGCGAGGTTGCCGGTGGTGGAAAGGCGGAAGCGAGCGTAGGTGACGGTCTGGACCGAAGTAGAACAGGGTACCGAGTAGGGCAGCGGGTTGGCTCCGGTGGTCACCGCCTGCCCGGCAAAGATCTGCTCGTCGGCGTCGCCGAAGTCGCCGTCGCCGTCGAAGTCGATCCAGGCGTCGAGAAAGCCGCTCAGTGAGACAGTCGCCGTCAGATTGGAGGTGCCGCACGCAACGATCATGTCGTCGAAGACAATCCCGTCCTCGTCGTCTGGGCCAGCACAGCTGCCGAGAGCGGAGAGGCCGGCCCCCAGGTCGTCGCCGTCCGAGACCGCTCCGGCGGCCACCGGCTGGCCGTCGACCTCGCTGTCGACGCAGGCACCGAGGTAGATCGGCGTCGTCGGATCAACGGCGTGGCTCGGACCGCTACTGGCGAGCAAGGTGCCGTAGCTGTCCGGCGCGTCGCCGAGGTCGACGCCCTTGGTCGCCAGCTCGTAGTCCTCCACCTCGCCGTCCATTGCCGGTCCGGTGGCGCCGAGGCCGCCGGCAGTCGAGAGCCGGAAGCGTGCGTAGGTCACCGCTTGCGAGGCGGCGGTGCAGGGTACGGCGAAGGGCAGCGGGTTGGCCCCGGC
>JBCCGX010000097.1:0-14733 GCA_039029035.1 Acidobacteriota bacterium
GCACCGTTTGGCCGACGCCCAGGCCCTGGCCGAGGCGTTGGCGGAACGCGTCGCAGACGATCTACGCCGTGCGGTGGAGCACCGCGGCACGGCCAGTCTGGTGGTCTCCGGCGGCTCGACGCCACGGCCCTTTTTCGAAGCCTTGAGCCGCCGAAGCCTGCCTTGGAGCGCTGTGCGAGTCACCCTGGCGGACGAACGCTGGGTACCGGCGGATCATCCGGATTCGAACGAGCGCCTGGTGCGGGAGCATCTCCTGCAGGGCGCAGCCAGTGACGCGACTTTGGTCGGCCTGGTGACGCCACCGGAGACACCGGAAGAAGGCCGGGAAGCCTGCGAGACTCGACTCGAGGCTATCGAACGCCCCTACGACGTGGTCGTCCTCGGACTGGGGGAAGACGGTCACACGGCGTCCCTCTTCCCTGAGGCCGACCAGCTCGCTGCCGGGCTCGACCTCGAGACGACCCGGACTTGTTTGGCCGTCCGCCCATCGGCGGCACCCCACGCCCGCATGAGCCTGACTCTCCCCACCCTGCTCGACTGCCGACGCCTGGTCCTCCACATCACCGGCGAGCGCAAATGGCAGGTCTACCAACAGGCCCAAGAACCGGGCCCGGCGGAAGACCTTCCCATTCGAGCGGTACTGCGTTCGGGCCAGCTCGAAGTGTGGTGGGCGCCCTGAGGCACTAGCCCGGACTTCCAGACCTGCTTACGCCGGCGCGTCGAACCATTTCTGCGTCCGTTCGACCAGCTCACCGAGGGCGTTACCGTCGATCAACATGTGGTTGACCTGGATGCCTAGGGGTACCCATAGGCGCCCCTCGCGCTCAGAGTACCTACCAAAGGCCACTTGCGGCTCGGTATCGGTCGAGGCGTTGTAGGCGTGGGTGAAGCTGGTGAACGGCACTTTGGGTAGGGAGGTAAACCAAACCCCATTCCGATGCTCCGGATCACTCAGCTCGACGCCTTCCCGAGCCGCCTGAGAGATCTGGCGTGCGCGCTGATTGAACGTCACCACATCCGGGTGGTAGCGATAGTACGCAAAGGTGAACAGCCCACCGGGTGCCGGCTCGGTCAAGCCCGGGTGGATCTCGTCGTAGAGCACCAGTTGGCCATCGAGCAGACGATAGCGAAAGTCCTCGATCTCGCTCATGGCTCGGGTCACGTAGTAGCAGAGGTTGAGGTACAGCAGGTACCCGTGCTCGTCGATGAACGCCTTGAGGTGGGTCAGATCGAGCTCGAAAGTCGTGGCGTAGAACGGGTTGCGGTACTGGGCAAAGAAATCGAACACCGGCTGGCGGTGGTACGACTCCACGACTCGGTAGGTGTCGCTCATGGCTTCGATCTCCGGTCTCGCTCTGCACCACAAGCAGCGCAGGCTGTTATCCTAAGGGCTCGCGTAAGATTAACTCCAGCATCGACGGCGTCCAGGCACGCCTCTCGCACGGCGCGTGACTGAGGCCTACCCGAGGTCTGTCGCGAAGGAACGCAACACGGCGAGAGAGGATGCATGGGCGGCCAAATGCGGAAGTTATTCTCTGCGCGAACCCTTAGCTAGCTACGCGCTCGAAACTCTTCGAAACGTTCACCGATGACCCAGGCGACTCTACCGCTTCTCCACCTGCGCCCGGCGGATATCGCCTCACGCGTCTTGGTCGTCGGCGATCCGGCGCGCGCGGGCAAAGCCGCCTTACTGCTCGACGAATTCGAGAAGGTAGGCGAAAACCGAGAATATGTCACCTACACAGGCCACTACGAAGGTCGGCGTGTCAGCATCGTCTCCCACGGCATCGGCAGCGCCGGTGCCGGGCTGGCCTTCGAAGAGCTGGCCCGCGGCGGCGCCCGCGTCATGATCCGCGCCGGCACTTGCGGTGCGGTAAATCCGGCACTGGCCGACGGCGACGCCGTGATCGCCACCGGCGCGGTGCGCGATGAGGGACTGACGCCGCGTCTTCTCCCATCGACTTACCCGGCCCTGGCAGATCATCGAGTCATTCTCGCCCTCGAGTCGGCCGCCGCGGCACAAGGCGTTGCGACGCGCAGCGGCGTCGTGCTGACTTCGGATCTGTTCTACCCCTCCGCCGCCCTCGGCCAGGACTGGTCGGTATGGCAAGCGAGCCACGTCCAGGTGGTCGAGATGGAAGCCGCCGCGCTTTTCATCGTCGCGACCCTGCACGGCATCGTGGCGGGTGGCATCTTCGCCGTCGATGGCAACCCGACCCTGGCAGCCCAGGACATGAGCGAATACGACCCGCATCGCAGCGAGGTCCAGGCAGGAGTCGAGACGATTCTTCGGATCGCCTTGAAGGCCCTGGTCCACACGGAGGTGGAGCCCTGAGACCCGCCTGGCTGCCGGCCATCTTCTGGCTGATCGTCGCCGGCTGCGGTAGCCCAAACCCGACCGGCGACGCCACCCCGACCGACGCACGCCCCGTGTTCGCCTATGTTTCCCCTGATCCAATGGGAGTCAACCCGTTCCTGATCATGGGGCAGGCCGGTATCGAGCGGGCGGCGGAGCAACACGGCGCCAGGACCCTGGTGCTAGAAAGCGAAGACCCCACCACCCGCGACGAGAACGTTAGGGCGGCGATCGCGGAAGGGGCGGAGTTGGTGCTGGTTCTGGGCTTCGAGTTCGGCGACATCATTCCACGCGCCGCTCGGGCGCATCCTGAGGTCGAGTTTCTGATCGCTGATCAGTGCATCGACGATCTGCCAGAGAACGTCCATTGCGCGGTGTTCAAGGAGTACGAGTCGGCGTTTCTGATCGGTGCCGCCGCCGCCTCTCTCTCGAAGACGCGGCATGTCGGCGTCATCGGCGCTCTCGATATCCCCTTCCTGCACCGTTACACCGAAGGCTTCACCCTCGGTGCGCAGCACGTCGATCCCGAGATCCGAGTTTCGATCCTGTGGGTCGGCGGCGAGAGCCCCTTCTCCGACCCGGTACGGGCCAAAGAGCAGGCGCTGGCGATGGCGGCGAGTGGGGCCGACTACATCCTGAGCGCGGCAGCAGCAGGCAACTTCGGCATCTTCGAGGCGGCCCAGGAGCAAGGCTTCGGGACCTTCGGTATCGACGTCAACCAGTGCCCTTCGGCGCCGGAGGTCGTGTTCGAGAACATGATCAAACGCGTCGACGTCGCGATCGGTGAAGCGATCGAAGCGATCCTCGCCGGGCAACCCGGGCAGATCCACCAATACGGTCTCGCCCAGCGTGGGGTCGGCCTCGTGACCCTGACCAGCGACCGACCGCAAGACAGCCAATGCCGGATTCTCGAGCACCCTGAGTTACTCGATCAGCTGCGAGATCTCGAGCACCGAATCATCGGCGGTGAGATTTCGATCAGAGATCCGATGTTCACCCAGGGCCGTGGCGACTAGTTACCGGTGTCTCGTCCTCGCCGGAGGACGGTCGAGTCCAGGCCTGGAGGCTACGTACCAAACACGCCGTCGAACTCGACGATGTAGATTGCCTGTTTGACTTCCCCAGTGCCGGGCGAACCAGGGCTGACGACATGCAGCAGCAAAGCGTCGCCTTCGGGACTCCAGGCCAGATCGTCGATCATCGCCTCGCCAAGGTAGTGGTCGGACTCGGGATGATTGAAGAACGTCAACCGTTCCTGGCGCAGCTTGCTGCCGGACATGTACCAGAGATCGCCCCGGCGCGGCAGCATACGGTCGGATGGCCGCTTGATGTTGCGATTGCTCACCCACACGATGCCATCGCTGCGCGGCAAGGCAACCACCAGCTCATCGAGCTCACCCGGAGAGGTGGTCAGGCGCTCGAGCTGTCCAGTCTCGATGTCGTACTCGAGGATGTCGCGGCTCCCTGAGCCGCCGCGCGGATCCGCAACCCCCGACATCAGGAGAGACTTGTCACTCGGACTGAAGCCATGGGCGACGACAAAGCCCTTCTGCACCGGGGGGCGCAGATTCTTTACTTTGCTGATGCGTGGAAGACCCGCCCTGATCTTGAAGTCAGCCACGTGTGGTTCCCACTCGCCCCAACGCGATTGGCTGACGACTCGTTGGCTCCAGACCACTTTGCCTCCCTCGTGAGAGAAGTGCGGGTCGACCAATGCCCCACCGCGCTCGCTGATCCGCGTCAACTGCCAGGCGTCGCGGCCTTTTCGCGTGATCGCCCACAGCTCGCTATGCAGGCCGCGGTGCGGCGTGGTCAGCTTGAGAGTGGTCATATCCAGCTTGGTGACATGCTCCTGCAGCTGAAACACCAGGTATTCACCCGAGGGGTGCCAAGCCGGCGATAGGGCGTTGGTCTTGCGGAACTCCCAGTTCTCACACGTCAGGCATTTCTCCATGCTGCCATCGGGTCGCATGATGTAGAGATGATAGAAGCCGTTGGCCTCAGCCCGATCGAAGGCGATCCAATCGCCTTGTTGCGACCAATCCACCCGGCCGCCATCGGGCACCAGGACACGCACATCGCGCACCTTGCGATGGCCTGGGCGGCCCTTCCCAGCCATTGTCGCTCGGACGACTTGGACCTCACCATCGGCCTCGAGCTCCTCTGTCGAATCATCGGTTGCCGGCAAGCCGGCGCCAGTTTGGAGTCCAGGCGGCACGACGCGTTCTTCGGTCGCCTCGCGCTCTGAGGTCGACTCGTTGGGCTCCGTCGGCGATGGCTGGGCCTCCGCATCTGCCAGGCTCAGCCAACACGTCAAGGCCGCCAGGGCGACGAGGCGAACGGCCCCGTGGCCAAGGTCGAGGGCTGCACCAGCAGCGCGTCGCTTCGTGGTGCGACCTGTGTCGTCATCAGGGATCATCATCACGATACCTTCATAGGGAAGTGGTTCATCATGCGGATCCGCCGTGCAAGATTCGTGCAGGCTCAGTCCATGGTACATCAGTCCAGCCGGCCGCCCTACGGATCAGTCCAAGGCCAGGATCCCCCGCTGCCAACCTGCCAGGCTGCCGAATCAAACAACAAATCTCACACGCTGGCGCCCCGTGCCCCTCTGCTAAAATCCTCCGCATCTGGGGGATGGGAACGATGCCACAACTGGAGACTTTCGAGCTGATCGAGATGGGTATCGCTGCCAGTCTCCTCCTCATCCTCATCATCTCATTCAGGTCGAGAGCCCGCGTCTTTTGTCAGTACCTGCGCTACATGACCGGTATCAACCTCACCCCGCGGGATGTCAAGAAGGTGTTCAGCCAGCGCGGCAAGGCCGGTGTCCGCGAGCTTTTCCTCGATCTGTTGATCCGGGAGGATTTGGAGGACACCCCACCGATCACACCCGAGACGCCGCGCTCCAAACCCGCTGCAGCCCTGATCGAAAGATAGCTCGGAGCCGACCGGCGTGAGTGTCGACATACAACCGGCCGATCCGCGACGACGGGTCCGCTTCCTGCTGGCGATGGTCAGCTTTGCTTTCCTCATCGCTCTCGGTCTGCTTTACCTCGACGCCTACTTGCGCGATCTGCACGGCTTGGCGCAGAACGCGCAGCCATTGGCCGCCGCCAAGGCTGAGCGGGTTGTTCAAATCGTCTTCGGTCTGTTGGCCTGCGGGGCTCTCGCACTGAGCCTCTACCTCGGTCGCACCTCTTGGCGCACCCTGCAAGCCGAGCGCTACCCGCCGCCAGACGCTCGGGTCATCAGCGATACGCGGATCCGGCGTGGCCCGGCGGCCCGGCGCCAGGGCCAGCTCGGCCTGGTGCTCGCCGTCCTGACCTTCGTCCTCGCGATCGTCGTGCTCTTCCTGGCGCATCGGCTCTTACAACCGCTGCTCGATTCGAGCCTCAAGCCGACGCCGTTCTCCCTGGAAGAGCCTTAGCGCAGCCTGAGATTGAGATCTCAGGCTAGGGAATCTCGGCCCTATAGGGCGCCTGTCCCTACGGGACAGCAGAACGTAGCTTGGGATTTCGATGCCAGGTTCGAAGCGCCCTGGCCAGCTACTTCCGCGCGTCGGGCGGTACCTCGGCCGGCCGAACCCAGGCGTCCTCGCCGGGTGGCTGGTAGGCGACCAGGGCATCGAGCAGGGCATCGACGCGCGACTCCACCAGCAGGAACTCGCGATGCAACGCACCAACGAAACCGTTGTCGACCGCGCGGTCGAGCATGGCGATCAGGGGATCGAAGTAGCCTGCTACATTGAGCAGAGCGGCAGGCTTCTGATGGATGCCGAGCTGATTCCAGGTCAGCGACTCGAACAGCTCGTCGAACGTGCCGATCCCGCCAGGCAAGGCCACCACCGCCTCAGCTCGACCGTACATCAGCCGCTTGCGCTCGTGCATGGTCTCGACCACCACAAGCTCGGTGATGCCACGGTGTGCCACCTCTCGATCGCGCAGTGAGCGGGGGATGACGCCGATCACTTCGCCACCGGACGCCATGACGGCGTCCGCCGCAGCCCCCATCAGGCCCACATTACCGCCGCCGTAAACAAGCCCCAGGCCGCGGGCGGCCATCTGCTCTCCGAGCTCGATCGCCGCGGCTTTGAAAGCGGGATTCGCTCCGGAATGGGAGCCACAAAAGACACAGATTCGCCGGAGCTCGAACGACTCGCTTTGCGCCATGGGGGGTTCCTCGAGGGCCAAGGTCGACAGCAGCGCGACCAAGGATGGGGGAATATAACAGTCGGGTCCCGGAATCCGCACCAACACTTTGGCTCCCTGGCGCGTCTATCCGGGTGAGGTCACGAAATTGAGCATGGACGCCGTCATCGCGAGCCCAACATTGTTTTCCACCGCTGATCGACTGGGGGACCTTTTCGACCTCCACCATCAGCGGCTCTACCGACTCGCCCGCCGCATGAGCGGCAACGCCGAGGAAGCCCACGACCTGGTACAGGAGAGCTTTCTGCGGGCGGCCCGCAGCATCCGCCGCGTGCCGACGACCGAAAAGGGCGCCGAGGCGTGGCTGGTGCGCACCCTGGTCAATCTGTGCCGCGATGGCTATCGCCGGGCGGAGGTACGGAAGCGCGCCGCCGAGACCGTTCTTGCGGTTGACGACGCCGTCGTCGACTCCGAGAATCGCTGGGTCGCACGGACCGCAGTCCGCGATGCCCTCGCCGCCCTCGACGCGCGCCGACGCTCCGTGGTGGTCCTACACGAGCTCGAAGAGCGACCGATGCGCGAAGTCGCGCGCTTGCTCGGCATTGCCCCGGTGACGGCACGCTGGCATCTGGCCAAGGCGCGCCGTCAACTGGCCGACGTCCTCGGCACCGTCCGCGAGGAGATCGAACCATGAAGCTGAAACGTCGAAACGACCGTTTGGCCGAACAACTCCGCCAACAGTTGAAGGCCGGCGATCCTCTACCCTCCGGTGAAGAGATGCCGCAGGCCGACGCGCGCCGCATGCGGCAAGTCATTCTCGCCGAAGCACAGCCCGTCACCCCGCGCGGGTACTGGCAAGCCGCAGCCGTCGCGGCGGCGCTGACGATGGTGGTTGGCAGTGCTCATTTCTTGTCCTTGCGACCACAACCACCCGAGCCCAAAGGTCTGAGCGACCGATCCAACCCGTCGCCCCAAACAAACTCTCCAATCGCGACGAGTGAGTCAACGGGCTCGCCGGCCGACCGGCAAATCCAGTTCACCACCCGAGGCGGCACCCGGGTCATCTGGGTGCTGAAATCCACAACACAACTCGCTACTCAACCCTAGGAGCTCCCATGAAAATCTCCTCGTTGCTTCTGATACTCGCCCTCACATTGGTCCCCCAAATCGCCGCCGCCCAGGACGAGGTGCCGGCGCCGAGACCTCGCTCCCTGACCAGCCGTGCGTACGCCGCCGCCCTGGCCCCAGTTCCGGACGCGGTCAATCGCAAGACCTACTCGTTCCAGGTCAGCCTGCTGCTCGCCGATACGACGAACGGTGTCGAGTTCGAGGGGTTGTCCAAGAATGCCCAGAAGGCGCTCGAAGACCTGCGCGACTTCCTACCTTTCAAGAGCTATCGCCTGCTCGACTTCGCCTGGCTACGGACCTCGCACCGCTCGTCGGCCCGAGTCCAAGGACCCGAAGGTAAGACCTATGAGCTCAAGCTGCAGCTCGGGCTCGAGCCGAATGAGGACTCCGATCGGCTCTTCGTCGCCGGCTTCGACCTCTCGGACACCAGCCGTGACCCCGAACCCACCAACGCGCCGCTGATCCGGCGCCAGAGGTCCCTGATCTCTACTTCCTTCGGCATGCAGGAAGGTGAAACTGTGGTCGTCGGCACCTCACGCCTGGAAGGCGACCAGCGCGCCCTCGTCGTCCTGCTTACCGCCGTGCCGACCTCCCTGTCGGGCAACTGATCGCCCGCCACTCCCCCAAAAACTTGAACGCAAGAGGGAGGCCCGTGGAGCGAGCACGCAGCGAACGTGTTTGAGCTGCAAACTGCTCTCTATGGCAAGAACCCCTGTCAAACAAGAGCCTGGTGCGAAGCCGAACAGCCGAGGCGAGTTTGAGCTGCAGCGCAGCCCACGGGACCGACCGGGCGTTCTTGTTCCGATCCAATTAGATCTCAGACAGTCCTCGCCCTTGCTCGCTCCAGGACCTACCAGCTCGAGACGCCATCCACTACTTGCCAGCGAGTAGAGCCGACACCCGGTCGCGCAAGGCCGGTAGGACCTCGGCTTCGAACCACGGGTTGTTGCGCAGCCATCGGTTGTTTCTCGGGCTGGGGTGCGGCAAGGGCAGGATGCGTGGGAAGGTCTCTTGCCACGCCCGCACGACCTCGGTGACACTCCGTTTCTTAGCTGCCCGCTTGTCCGCCGTTTCGGGCAAGTAGGCCAACTGAGCGTAACGGCCAATCAGGACGGTCGTCTCCAGATGGGGCATCGACGCAAGCAACTCCTCGTGCCAGGTTTCGGCGCATTCCGGGCGCGGCGCAAGATCGCCGCCCTGGCCGGTGCCGGGATAGCAGAACCCCATCGGCATCAGGCCGAGGCCGGGATGCTCATAGAAGGTCTCGCTCGAGATCCCCAGCCAGTCGCGCAGTCGATTCCCACTCGGGTCGTCCCATGGAACACCACTCACGTGCGCCAGTCGGCCCGGCGCCTGGCCGATCACCAACACGCGAACCTCAGGGGCGACCTTGAGGAGTGGCTTCGGCCCTAACGGCAGGTGATCACGACAGATCTCACAGGCAGCGATGCGACCTAGCAGAGGCTCGAGGGTCATGTCGCTAAGATGCGCATCGCTCGCCGGAGGTTTCCGCCTGCTTCAGGCCATGCGCACCCAGCGCCATAGGGTCCTCAGGTTGGGCGGCTTGCCGTGTAGCAGAAGACCGATGCGGAAAACCTTGGCGGCGATCCACAGGCAGACGAACACCGAGACCACGCCGATCAAGATCGATAGCCACACTTGCCACATCGGTGGCGGCGCGGTGGAGGTCATGCGCAGCAGCATGACGAAGCTGTTGATCGGTGGCAGCATGCTGGTGACGGTGGCAAAGACCCCGTTGGGATCCCGCGTGATCGGCATCCACAAGAGCCAGGGGATCATCACGACCAGCATCACCGGGGTCATCAGAGTCTGGGCTTCACGCATCTCGTTGACCGCCGCACCGATGGCCGCCATCATCGAGGCCAGCACGAAGTAGGCGATGAAGTAGAAGATCACCAGGTAGACGATGAGCCAGGGATTGATCAACCCGAGGACCGAGAAGCTCAACAGGGCTGCGAAGCCGAGACCGGTGTAGAGCACCAGGAGCGACAGACCGACAGCCAGTTGACCGAGGATCTTGCCGGTCATCAGCTCCATCGGCGAGACCGCCGAGAGCAACACTTCGACCACCCGGCTCGACTTCTCTTCAATCGTGGTGGTGAGCAGATACTGGCCGCCGGTCATCACCGAGATCAACAACAGCACCATGAAGCCAACCGGCAGCAGCAGGTTGAGCAGCTCACTGGTTTCCCGCTCGCCCTTGAGCGACACCGTGGTCGAGGCCACTCGCCCGATGCGCGTCATGGTGGTGATCTCCGCCGGATCGAGCCCCTGGGCGGACAGTCGACCGTCGACGATCACATCCTTCACCGCGTCTTTGATCTCGCTCTCCAGGCGATCGTCGAGCTTCTCGCGGACGAAGAGCTCGAAGGTGCCGTAGGCCCCGTCCTTCCCTGGCTCGATGGCCTCGGGATCGATCACGACCAAGGCCAGGCGCCCTCCGTCCGTCACCTCACCTTCGCGCAGCGGCCCTTTTTCGGCCTCGAGATCAGAGCCAGCCGGCAACGTCACGACACGTAGCTCCGGGACCTCGCCGAGCGCTGCTTCCAAAGCCTGCCCTACCGCCTCGGAGGCCGCGGGATCCTTGGTCAGCTCACGGATCGAAGCCGGCATCACTTCGTCGATCTTCTCGCTGATTGCGATGCGCTGGCGGGCGAGCTCCTCCGGTTTCAGCGCTTCGCGCACACCGTCCGCCACCTCGCCGGTGGGATCGAGGATCGCCAGCTCGCCATCGATCTTCGGCGGTGTCGGATCGATCAAGAGCGGCAGGATCAGGACCACGACCCCCATGATGGCAGGGCTGATCAGAACGCCGACGATGAAGCCCTTGGTCGCCACCGTGGAGACGAACTCGCGCCAGGCGACGTGCAGCATCTTGCTCACGCCCCGACCTCCTCGATCGGTGCCCCGGCCAGGCCGACGAAGACATCTTCGAGGGTCGGCCGGTGGAGCTCGATCCGTGCTGGCGGCACAGCCGTGATGAGGTCGCGCATCACCTGCTGAGGCTCCGCGCCTTCGTCCAGGCCGATCTCGTAGCGTCTGTCCGAGCGGCGCACCCCACGCACCCGCGGCACCGCCTGCAGGGTCGCCGTCGCATCGGCCTGCGAATCGACCGGTTCGAGGAGGATGAGCCGCGGATCTTGGCGTGCGCGGATCTGCGCCAGGGAGTCGTCGAGCACCTTGTCGCCGTCGTGGATCATCACGATGTGGTCGCACAGCTGCTCGGCTTGGTGCATGACATGGGTCGAAAAAATGATCGTCGCACCCCGCTGGTGCTCTTCGAGAATCAGCTCGCGGAGCAGGCGCATGTTGAGCGGGTCGAGGCCACTGAAAGGCTCGTCGAGGATCAAGAGATCCGGTTCATGGATCACCGAGGCGATAAATTGGATCTTCTGCTGCATGCCCTTGGAGAGCTCCTCGCAGCGCTTCTTCTCGACCTCGGCCAGACCCACGCGCTCGAGCCACCGGCGCACATCGCCGCCTTCAGCGGCGCCTTTCAGGTGGCCGATATAGCGCAGAAACGAACCGACTCGCATCTTGCGGTAAACGCCCCGCTCCTCCGGCAGGTAGCCGATGCGGTCCTTGGCATCGAGAGCCGTCGGCCGCCCGAGGACCTCGACCCGACCGGCGTCGGGGAAGAGGATCGACATGATCATGCGGATCGTGGTCGTCTTGCCGGCCCCATTGGGCCCGATGAAGCCGTACAGCGAGCCACCCGGCACTACCAGATCCAGATCGCGCACGGCAACCTTGGATCCGAAGGCCTTGCGCACGCCTTCGAGAACGATCGCGTCGGTCATGTTTCGCCTTTACGCCCACTCACCGGTGGTTATTCACCCGCGTTGTCACTCATCACCGCCGCCCGGTGAATCCAAAGGTTGGCACTCAAAGATCCTCGACCTCCGAGTCGTGGATCCGGCGGCCTTCGAAAAAGGCCTCCATCTCGGTGAAGGTGATCGACCCGGCGAATAGAAGCTTGCCGACGTCACTGCCGATGAGAGTCAGGACTTGTGGATAGACCGTCACGAAGACCCGCAGATTCTGGGCATCTTCCAACGTAGCCCGGGCGATGGCGCCGATCCTTGGTGTGCTGTCACCGGGGTCCTCCGCCAAAGCTTCGACGAAGCGCAGCGGCGCACGGTCGACGATCAGCTGAGCACGCTCCTGTAGTGACTCCGAGACCATCGGCGTCGGCAACAGATCCTGCATCTCGGCCCCAGCCACCAGATGACGCATCTCCTGCAGGCCGTCCTCGATCGCACGGCGCATCGGCCCCGTATCGTTGAAGGCCAATCGCGCCGTCGCCTCGGCCAGAGCCCAAGTGGAACGGATCGCAGTGGCGCCGGAATCGGTGGTCACGGCGACAAAGGACTGACGCTGCTCCCGAGTCTCGAAACGAAAGGCGCCGACTTCGGCCTCGGACCCCAGGCGCTCCAGCCCGGCGTCGAGGGCAACCTGCCCCGCTCGGGTGGCGGCCAGCCCGCGCAACGACTCGACCCCGATGGCGACCGAGGAATCCACCAGGCTGGCGAGGGGTGCCAGTGCCGTGTCCGCGGCGAGCCCGCTCCACGTTTCGCCACGCACCGCTTCCTCGTGTTTCGGCCCGCCGCCGTCCGACATCCACTCGGCGCTTCGCTCAGCGCGACCGGCGGCGGCGCCCGCCGCCGCCTCAGCCTTGCGATCGACCGTCTCCGCCACCCGGCGAGCCAAAGCGGCACCCGGCACCACTCTCTCGGCCCGACCCGCGGCCGATCCGATCGCCCGCGCACCGACGCGCAGGCCGAGGTGGGTGGCGCGCTCGGCGTAATTCGCCGACATCAAAGCGGCGCCGGCCGCCACGCGGCCGAACCGCATCAGGCCGCCGCCGGACAGTAGCTCTCCCGGTGAGAAAAGTTCTCGCATCGCACCTTCTCCAATCTTCCGCCCCGTGGTTGATGGATAAAGCGTAGTTTATGGTCCGCAGCTGGTTTTAGCGAGGCTTCCGAAGCGCATCGTTCTGCGGTCGCTCGTAGCCGAGCCGCGAGGCAAGCTCGCCGCAGCACTGATGGATGATCTCTGCCTGGTGGGGCTGAAGCGAGCTCAGGAAGGGCGCGTTCAGATCACGGCGCAGCGGAAACCACCGATCGGCTCGGCGCGAACCGAAGGGCACCGTCTGGTGGGCGGCAGGCAAAAGATCCCCGACAGAATGGAGGCCGAGGAAGCGCAGAAGGCCTGCGAGTGATGCCTCGGGCTGTGCCGTGAACTGCTCGATCGGGACGATGAAGAAACGCTCGGCGGCCTCGGCATCCGCCAACGCTGCGCTCATACAGCCAGCCCAGTGCTCAGCGCATAAAGCCAGCCGGCGGTCGAAATCGAGCTGCCTAGCGTAGCGCCGCATATCACCGGCAGCTCCGGCCGCGGCCCGTAGGCAGGTAGCGTAAGGATCGCGGGTGACGAGCACGAAATGCGGCTGGGTATCCCTGAGCAGCGCATCGATGAAGCTCACTTTGACCGTGAATGTCTGACTGCCATCGAGAAACCGCCCGCTGCCCCGCGGTCTGCCGTGACGCCAAAGGGACTCACCGATCACCCGTCGTAGGACGCGCTGGGTGACCAGATCGCTGTCGAGCGCTGTCTTGCGGTAGTGGTTGATCGTCTCCGAGCAGCCATAGGCCCAGCTGTGCGGCATCGGAAGGTGGCTCGGAAGCATCGTCCCGGCGGGCGCTCGGAGTGGCAATGCCAGGCTCGCCGGCAGACGTGGCCGCATGACGTTCTGCAAATCGCAGGCACCGCTCCAATAGGCAGGACCGCCGGTGACCGAGACCACCGCCGGGTGACGCCGGATGATCCGTGAGAGCAGCGTCAAGCCGTCTCCCTGGTTGCCCAGCAGGAAGATCGGCCGGTCGATCACCACAGCATCGATCGAGCGCAAGAGCCGCGCCGGGCTCAAAAGCCAACGGCGGCGACAAGCGTGATACCAGACAAGCTCGGGGAAGGACCGAAAGCGCTTCGTCAAGGGCAGCAGGCGGCGGATGGAGAGGGTCGAATGAGGAAGGAATCGCGAGACGCTCCATGCTACCATCTGTCTGGTCAAACGGCTCGATTCAGTCCCACGAGAACCGGCCCGCACACTCAGCCCAGCGGACCGCCGATCGGCCTTGCACAGCCTCGGCCAAAGGAACCAGTGTTGCCGAGCCCGCAAGTCAAAGACGAAGCAGCGCGCCGCCATCGCACTCGACTCGTTCGGTTGGCCGCCGGAGCCACCCCCTGGCTGCTCGCGCTCGCGGCGCTCGTCTGGCTCACTGCCGAGTGGTGGGGCGGATTCGGCGAGCACTCCGTCGAGGCGAATCAAGCGACGCCCCTGGCAGGCTCGGTCTTCCAGCTGTCGATTCCCGCCATCGACACTCTGGGCTGGCTCGACGCCGGAGGGATTCGCTTCGAGCTGCTCGAAGAGGGCCAGCCCTTGGACCCGCAGGTCGACGACCCATCTCTCGTTGGGCTGGACGATGGCGACGGCTCCTACTATCTCGCTCCCACCGCCCGTGGTCCGCTGTCGTCCCACCACAGCCATAAGCAAAGCCTGACCTTCTCGGCCAGCGATGGAGGCGACGTGCGGTCCAACGGCCGAGACTACGTCCTCCGCTGGTCGCGACGCAGCGACCCCAACGCCGCGCTGGTGGTGCTGGTGTCTTGGCTCACCTTGCTCGGTTGCGCCATCCAACGGTGGAAGCGCGACGGCCAGAAGCCCAGCCCTGTAGCCGCCGGGTCGAGCTGGCGCCTCGGTCTACCGATCTTGGGTTTCACTCTCTTCGCTCTGTTCGGGGCCCACGTCAACACGCCGCCGCCCTGGCCTTGGTTCTTCGGCCTAACTGTTTGCTGCCTCCCTGCTCTCTCTCGATGGCGCCGCACCGGCCAGAGCGCAGCCGGGTGGCCCTGGCTCGTCGCCTTGGCCGCTCTCGCGCTGGCGACGAGTGTCGGCGACCCGCTGACCGCCTCCCGACAAACACTCGGATACCTGGCTGCCGGCGTGGCGGCGGGCTTCCTCGGACTCGCCGCCTTGCGCGGTCAGGCGCCGAACGGCGAAGGCCGACGGCGAGC
>JBCCGX010000098.1:0-14705 GCA_039029035.1 Acidobacteriota bacterium
CAAGGCCCGGGCCGGCAAGATCGACAAGTTCACCGGCATCTCCGACCCCTACGAAGAACCGACCGACGCCGAGGTCAACCTGCCGACCACCGACATGACGCCCGAAGAGGCGGCGCAGCAGATCGTGCTCCATCTCGAGCAAGAGGGCTACGTCGGCGGTAGCGGCTACTAACGCGGAAGATCGTGCAGCCTCGATCGGCGAGCCACACAGGCAGAGCCCGATGAGCCTTCTGCGGCCCGGGGCGAAGGACCCACGCCACATCGTCACGCGGGAGGCCTTCGAGGTCGCCCCAGAGCTGCTGGGGCAGTCCCTTGCTTCGCCTTGGCGGCGCGGGGTCGCCCTGCTGGCCGATCTCCTCTGCGTCTTCTTCCTCACCCAGTTGGGCTCGGTCTCAGCCGCCCTGGCAGCCACGATCGTCTGCTCGATTCTCGTCTTCCGGCAACCGATCGAGCGCCGCTGGCTACGCTGGACGAGCCGCGCCCTCGGCCTGGTGGCTTCGTTCGGCATCTTTCTCCTGGTGCTGATCGCCCTCGAGTGGTCGAACCCCAACCCCTACACCGGCATGTCCCCTGAGCAGTGGGCAGAGTTCGGCAAGGCGATGGGAGAGCAGGATCCCGAGCAACAGGCCGCGGCGATGAGCGAGCTCATCGAAGGGATGACGACGGGCGCCGCAGCGCAGCAGATGCAGCCCATGCTCGACTCTTTCGACTTACCGCCCGAGGCCCGTCTCGAGCTAGAGGAGTTGTTTGCTCTGGGTCAGTCGAGCGGCCCGCCAACGTCGGGCGACGAGGCGGTCGATCCCGAACAGCTGGCTCAAATGCTCGACGACTACGCCGCCGCCTTGCGAGCGGGTGAGGAGGCGACCCTGGACGAGCTCGGCCAGCGAACGGCAGAGGTCATCGCCGCGGGCCCGATCGCTCAACTGGAGAAGCGGATCGAGCGACTGCGGATGAACGTCCGCGAGCTCTACGTCGAGAACGGCGAGTTGCGCGAAGAGGTCGAGAATCCGAGCTTCCTGCGGGCCGCTTCGGGAGTGGCCGCCGACCTGGGTCTGACCCTGGGTTGGAGTGGCGTGTACTTCTCGCTATTCCTCGCCTGGGGGCGCGGTCGCACACCGGGCAAGTGGCTCTTGGGGCTTCGGGTCAGGCGCCTCGATGATCGCCCTCTGAGCCTGTGGGGCGCTTTCGAGCGTTTCGCCGGCTACACCGCCGGCCTCGCCACAGGACTGTTCGGCTTCTTGCAGATCCTCTGGGACCCGAATCGCCAGGGGATTCAAGACAAGATCGTCGGAACGGTGGTCGTCTCAGAGCCCCGAAGCAGAGGGTAACGCCGGTTCTCCAGACATGGCGAGACCGCCCCGAAGAGTTCGGGGCGGCTGGAGGTAGGAAATGGGGTGGGAAATGGGGTAGGAAAAAGTGGGATCAGACATCCGAAGAGGTCTGACTTAATTTGCAAGGTTGAAGGCGATTGCTCGCCCGGCGACCAAGTCATGGTTTGTGACTCGTTGCCTCATAACACTCTCATTAAGCAAGGCTTGTGCCAGCTTTTAAAAGTCGCTGGAAGTTTCCAGCAACTTTCATTATAGGCAAAAATCTCTCCCAAGACAACCTATGCTCTTTTTTGCGAGAACAAGATCACGCTGCTCTTAACCGTCAGACTGTCCACAAAACCGGAACATGAGACATTTGGATCGATCAGGCTGGACTTCTGACACCCTGCCCCACCTTTCTGACACCTTTCGAGCCGTGATCTGACACTGTCCCGCAGGCCACCCGACGACATGTCTTGGATCGAATGCAATACACTAGCGCCCTCGAAGAGCTTATGACCAGGTTCAGCGACGGACCTGGACGCGTCCATCGATCTGGCTTCCGACCGACCAAGGGCTTCCAATCATGGCCAAACCCCTGACGTACAACGCGACACTGGTCGAGCGTGTCGATCTCACCGAGCAACTGGCGATCTTCAAGATCCGACCCGATGAGCCGCTCAACGAAGACCCCCAGTTCATCCCTGGGCAGTACGTGACCCTGGGCATGAATAACGAGGACAAGCCAGAGCTCGGCTCGGTGCGGCGACCCATGTCGATCGCTTCGGCACCGGAAGAGCGCGAGACGCTCGAGTTCTATATTCGCTACGTCAACTATCCGGAATCCGACAATCCGCTGACCCATCTTCTGTGGAAGACCCAGCCCTCCGACCGGCTCTTCATGCGCAACCGCGCGGTCGGTAAGTTCACCGTGCACCATACGGTCGGAGACGACGACCCTCGAATGCGCGTTTGCGTCGCCGCCGGAACCGGCCTGGCACCTTTCATCAGCATGGCCCGCAGCCTGCACCTGAAAGACCCCGCGGCAGATCTCGGACAGTACGCCATTCTGCACGGCGCCTCCTACCCGGCCGATCTCGGCTACCGCGAGGAGCTCCAAGCGCTCATTGAGCACGGCTTGCACTACATGGCTTCGGTGAGCCGTCCCAAAGAAGCACCGGACTGGACCGGTGACGTCGGCCGCGCCGAAGACTACTTCTTGCCGCAACGCCTGACAGAGCTCGACGCAAGCCTCGGCCTCGGAGCAGGCGGCCTGCGCCCCGATCGTGCTGTCGTCCTCATCTGCGGTCTCCAGGGCACGATCGGCCAGACCATCACTCGCCTCGTGCCGCGCGGCTTTGTGCCCGAGAATCGCAAGCTGCGCCGTGCTCTCGAGGTGCCGGACGACGTCCCCGCCAGCCTGTTCTTCGAGCAGTATGACAACACACCGGTGATCGACGTCAAAGACCCGGAGGTCATCGGGCCGCTGCGCGAGCAGATGCGCTCGTCCCTGGCCTACGCTTGACCGACCACGCCAGGTCTGAGGCAAGCCCGCAACCGGCCCCCCTGCGCGTCCTCGAGCTCTATTGTGGCATCGGTGGGTGCAGCGCCGCCCTCGCAGGCCAAGCCGAATCGGTGGCGGCGATCGATATCAATCGCCAGGCGCTCGACGTCTACCGCTACAACTTCTCCCATCCGGTGGTCGCCGGCCTGGTCGAGTCGGTTGAAGTCGAGCGCCTGCAGCAATGGGCTGCCGACCTCTGGTGGCTATCGCCCCCCTGCCAACCTTTCACCCGCCGGGGTAAACAACGCGATCTCGACGACCCGCGGGCACAGACTTTCCTGGCTTCGCTGGAACGTCTCGCCGCCGTTCGCCCAGCCTACGTGGCCTTGGAAAACGTGCCGCCGTTTCGCCGGTCCCGGGCACGCGATCGGTTGCTCGACACCCTGACGCGTGCCGGCTACGGCGAGATCCGAGAGCAGGTGCTCTGCCCGACCGAGCTCGGCAGACCGAATCGGCGGCGGCGTTACTACTTGCTGGCTTCGCGACGCCCTCTAGCGCCAGCCAGCCCCTTGCCCAAACGATCGGCCCTTACTCCCCTCAGCCTCTATCTGGATCCGGAGCCACTCCCCGACCTCACGGTCGACCCGGCCTTGGTCGAGCGCTATCGCGGGGCCCTGCACATCGTACACGGCGAGGATCCCACCGCCGTCACCCACTGCTTCACCTCGGCCTACGGACGCTCGCCGGTCCGTAGCGGCTCCTACCTGGCGACAAGCCACGGAATCCGCCGCTTCGCGCCGACCGAGATCCTGCGGCTGCTCGGCTTTCCGGCCGGCTTTCGCCTGCCTGCCGAGCTGCCGCGCGCCAACGCCTGGCGCCTTGTCGCCAACAGTCTCTCGATCGACGCCGTACGGCACGTGCTGGCGCCGATTCCGGAGCTTGGGGGCTAACCTTCCTCCTCGGTCGTCCGCCAGGACTCGATCATCTTGGCCGCGGCGTTCTGGCCACCCAGACCGAAGGCCAGGCCACAAGCCAGAGCCAGGCCGACAATCAAAGCGCCGAAGGCAAGGTTGACGATCTCCGGAGCAAGATCCGTCTTGTGCAGCGCCATGGCACCTACCAGGACGAGGATCGCAAAACGCGCCACGTTGGCCAAGGTCTCAGCTTGCCGATGGCCGCTGGCAGTGATCGCTCGATGGGCCAGGCGGCTCAACAAGAGGCCGATGGCGAAGATCACCACGGCTACCAGGACAGAGAACAGACCCTGCATGAGCTCGTTGGCGAGCCCGGAAACGATGTCGAGGCCGAGGGTGTTGAAACTCTGAATGGCACCCATGAAGAGAATCACCGACATCACAACCCAGCCGGCGACCGCCGAAGCGGAAGCAGCGCCCTTCTTCGGTTCGCCCAGTCCGAGCCACTCCGGCAACTTGTCGAAGCCGATCGAGGCCAGTAGATTGCTCGCCAGCCGCTGTACGATCCTCGCCACCAGGTAGAAGATGCAAAAGATCACGACGGCGCCGAGCAGATTGGGCAAGAAGCCGAGGATCTCGCCCACCATATCTTTGACCGGAGAGAGGCCGGCCATCTCGAGGGCATCGAGGATCTGCGGCAGAAACAGCAGAAAGATCAGGTAGTACACACCGTCCGCCAAGGTCGCCGCGAGGCCCAGAGACTCGGTCTCCTCGCCGGCCGACTCACCGAGCTTACGATCGAGGTTGAAAGCGCTGAGCAAGTTGCGGACGACGACGCGCAGCGCCGTGGCCACGGCCCACGCAATCAACCCCAGCACTCCCGCGGCCAACAACTTGGGCAGGAAGCCCACCAGATTGGTCGCCAATGCGTTGAGAGGCTCGGTCACGATCGTCAGATTGAGACTTTGGAAGACCGCCATGATCACAAAGAGCATGATCAGCCAATACACCAGACGGGCGACGCCCTCTTCGATCGGCAGCCCCTGCGAGCGACCGCCGGAAACCATGTCAGCCAGCTTGTTGTCGATCTCGGTCCGGTCGAGAACCTTCTTGACCAGGTACGACGAAACCTTGGCTATCAGCCAGCCCACGACGAGAATGGCGATCGCTTTCAGCAGCGGAACACCATAAATCGTGGCGAGCTCGATCATTTGATTCGTATCAAGATTCACCTTCGACTCCTTGTTTCAAGGGATTACAGATTGTTACCCCCTTAGAAAGCAAGGTCGATGCCAACGACAGGCCTGCGGTGTAGAGAGAGCTGAAACCCCGAGCGGGCGCGATGAACCGGCGCAACTAGCCCGGAGAATTCACCAGCCTGAGAGCGAAGCGCGAACGGACCTGGGTTCAATGATTTACGAAGCCCTCGCCAGAACACAGCGCCTTTGGAGGCCCCTACGCTACGTCCCAGAGCGCGGGCCTTTGAGCGCCGGAGCGACAGGCTGGTGAATTTTCCGGGCTAGAGCCTTTCTCGGCTTGCACCCGTCGTCGCCGTCAGGGAATTTTGGGCGGTGCCGGAAATCTTCCGTACTGCTTCCGGCGAGCCATCAGGCTCGCCAAGCCGTTCACTGGCTTCGTTGAGCAGCGGCGGCTCAGGAAGGAAGCCGACTCCGAAAAGCAGCCGACGCAGACAAGCAACCGGCTCAGGCGACTCGGCGACCGCGGGGGCGGCTACGCTCGACATCGGTCCGTGTGACCTTCGGATCCGGTGTCGCCGGTGGATCCGCGATGAGTCCACGTAGAGCCAGCTGCGTCACCTGATCGACGAGCTCGTCCGGGGTCAAATCACTCTCGGTGTTGTACCAGAGGACTACACCATGCACCATGCCGAGCACGCTGTGGGCGGCGACCGAAGGATCGAGCTGTGGCATCCGGTCCTGCTCTTTCAGAACCTCGCCGATACTGTCGCGCAGAAAGTCTGTGAAGGCGCGTTTGCGCTCCATGACTTTCGGCCGATACGACACGTCGAGCCCTTCTTCCTCGTTGACCAGGATGTTCATCGCACTCGGCTCGTCGATCACCAGCCGCACATAACCCGCGAGCAAACTGGCCAGTCGATGGTCCGGGTTCGCCCCTTCACGGGCGATGGCGATGACGTCCTCTTCGAGCAGGTTGAGGACGAAATTCATGATCGCGTAGAGCAGCGCCTTCTTGCCCTTGATGTAATAGTACAGGCCGCCTTTGGTTAGATCGACGGTCTCCGCGATATCGCCCATCGAGGTGGCATCGAAGCCCTTCTCCGAGATGATGCGCGCCGCCTCGCGATAGATATCGACGGCGCGGGCGTCGTCGTTGACGGTGGGTGGCTTTTGGTAGGTGGGCATTCCTTTGACGCCTTCTGCTGATAGAGACCGAGATTTCGGCCGATTATACCTTACTTTAGAACGGCGCTTCGTTCTTTAATGAACGGTCGGTAGAATAGGGGCAGGGCACAGAGCTTGTCAAGACGTATAGATCAATTGAAACCGCGCTTGGCCGAGACAGCTTGGCGTTGAGCTCTGTCTACTCGGCTTGATGGACCTTGGACGACCCAGCGTTCGAAACGGACTATTCTTCGAATACAGCTCAATATCACTAATATATCGATATCCCGACAGCCCTCTCTCTGATCCGATAACAAAGACCACCGCGGACCCTAGAAGCAGCACGGTCCGTCAGGCGCCTGCTTCTGTCCTGAGCGCTACGAGCCTACAGATGGCTACGAGCCGGCTCGCCGCTGTTCGACTTCCCGCGCCAGCCGGCGGATGTCTTGTTCACGGTAGCCACGCACCACTTTGCCGTCGAAATCGATCAACGGCACGCCGCCTCGACCACGGCTCTTCTTGCGGTATTCGGCCATCGCTTCGCGGCTCTTCTCGATGTCTTTGGCGACGAAGTCGGCGCCCAAGCTATCGAGTAACTTGCGCGTCTTGCGACAGTAGCCACACCAGCTGGTCTCATAGAGGGTGATCTTGGGCTTGCCGTCACCACCTTCGTCCGCCGAGCTGCCTTTCGCTTCAGCCTTGCCTGTAGCCTTATCGGCAGCCAAGGCGACCTTGTCCGGGGTGTAGGCCTCGCCTCGTTTCATCGCCGTGGTTTCTGCGCTGCCTTCGAGATCCACATCCGTGAGTTGCAGAGTCTGCAAATCGCCAGCGGCATCGACATAGGCCACCAGGTCGCCGTCGATGATCCACGGGCCATCCGTTTCGATGAGCTTGCCTTCCAGAGTGACCAGCCAGTCGGCGGCCGCCGGCGATGCCGAAACAGCGAGCACCAAGACGCAACAAGTCGCGGCGCGGAAACACCGTGCCGTGGCGCGGCCGAAGAAGTCGAGAATCGAGCGCGATGAGAGCATGAGAGGTCGCCTTGCCTTTGGGAGTAGCCGAATTATGGAGTCAGCGCCTGGGTCGATGAGAATCGCTGCGCTGTCGAAAGTGGGTCGCCGCCGAAGAGACAGGTCATCCCCGGCCCGCCTATCTTAGCACGCTCATCGAACGGGCCCCGCTGGAGCACCACACCTAGGGTGCCACGCTGGAGTGTCACTGGTCCGAAGCGATCATGCGAGGCTGTAACCTCGAGCGCCTGGACTGCTAAGGACGGGTGGGCGACGGCTCCGGTTCCTGATAACCTTACGGCCGAGTCTGCATTCCTCAGCCCCGGGGTCGTCCGGGGACAAGCTTCTTCGTATCCAGGCTCGCCGGCGAACCCCTTTCGCGGTCGCCATCCGAAGCCCGGAGTCACAAACAAATCCTGCGGACCCGATCCGCAGCTCGAATCTTCTGCTCGCGGCAAGGAGGTTGAAGTATGCCCAGAATCTTCGACGAGTTCGCGGACGAGTACGGTCCGGAGAAGATCGTCTACATCTACGAGCCACGCTGTGGCCTCAAGGGTGTCGTCGTCATCGACAATATCTCGGCCGGCCCCGGAATCGGTGGTATCCGCATGGCGCCCGACGTCTCGACCGCCGAGGTGTTTCGTCTCGCCCGGGCCATGACCTGGAAAAACGCCCTCGCCGGCATCCCGCACGGCGGCGCCAAGTCGGCGATCCTGGCGGATCCTTCGACGCCCAACAAGGAAACCCTGATTCGCCAGTTTGCTCGCGCCATGGAGAACATGGAGGGCTACATTCCGGGGCCCGACATGGGAACCGACGAGGTGGCCATGGCTTGGGTCCGCGACGAGATTGGCCGCTCGGTGGGTCTATCCAAGGTCCTCGGCGGGATTCCTCTCGACCAGATCGGAGCCACCGGCTACGGCCTGGCGGTCTGTGCCGAGGTGGCGCAAGACTACGCTGACATCAAGCTCGAGGGAGCGCGGGTGGTGGTTCAGGGCTTCGGCAACGTCGGCTCGCACGTGGCGCGCTATCTGGAGGAGCGCGGTTCGATCCTGGTCGGCGCCAGCGATCTCGACGGCACGGTCTACGACCCCAGCGGCATCGATGTCAAAGAGATGACCCGCATCAAGCGCGAGACCGGCCACGTCACGACCTACGAAGGTGGCGAGAAGCGGCCGCAAAACTCCTGGATCGATATCCCCTGCGACATCATGGTGCCGGCGGCGCGGCCCGACGTGATCGACGAGAACAACGCAGCGCGCCTGCAGTGTAAGCTGATCCTGCAGGGTGCCAACATCCCGGTGACGGCTCGGGCGGAGCGCATCCTGCACGATGCCGGTGTGGTGTCGGTGCCTGATTTCGTCGCCAACGCCGGCGGCGTCATCTGCGCCTCGGTGGAATACCGCGGCGGAACCCAGAAGCAGGCCTTCGAGACGATCGAAGAGAAGCTCCGCGAGAACACTCGTGCGGTGATGGAGCTGGCCCGCTCCCACAGTCAGATCCCCGCCGAGGCGGCTCTGACCCTCGCCAAGCAGCGGGTGGCCGAAGCGATGGCTTATCGCCGGTCGAGTTGAAGCGGTAGCCCAGCGGCTCGACCGCGGATAGAATCGCTTCCTTCACCGTAGGCTTTCGGGCATCCTGCCGCCATGGTGGTCGGCGGACTGTCGATCAGGAGTCACGGTGTGGGCAATGCGCCTTGAGAGAGAGGGGTGCGGCTCGTCTAGCGCCCACCCCGGCGACGATGATCTTCAGCCGCGACCATGTCCGCAAGGGCGACCTCGAATACCGTAAGGGGAACCTCAAACGGGCCGCCGAGCTGTATCTGAAGGGCAAGCGGTTACGCCAAGCGGCCGAGGTTTTTGCCGAGCTCGGCGAAGTCCAGAAAGCGGTCGCGGTCTACACGGATGCCGGCCAACCGCGCATGGCGGCCGATCTCCTGGCCGGCGAAGGCCATTACAAAGAGGCGGTCTCGAAGTACGAGGAGGCCGGCGCCTACGCCAGGGCGGCGGAGATCTGCCTCAAGGTGCAGCAGTTGGTACGCGCCGGCCGGCTCTTCGAGCAAGCAAAGATGTATCGCCGCGCCGCCGAGACGTTCACCAACGCCGGCGAGATCGAGAGCGCGGTACGCGCCTGGGAGGCAGCCAGCAAGGAGCTGCGCGACCAGCGTGGCGGCGCCACGAGCCACACCCTGGAGAAGAAGATTCGCGAGCTCGACGCCCACCGCGCCGAGATCCTGTCCAACGTCGGGCGCCACCTCGAGGCCGCCGAGCTGATGGCTGAGCACCGCCAGCCGGCCCGCGCGGCAACGCTTTTCGAACGCGCCGGTCAGTTCGCCAAGGCGGCTGAGTCCTACCTCGGCGCCGGACGGGTCACCGAAGCCCTCGCTGCCATCGAGCGTGCCCCCGAAGCCGACGACGAGTTGCGCGCCGAGGTCTACCTCAACTGCGCCAAGCATCGGGAAGCCGGTGAGATCTTCGAGCGCATGGGTCGCCTCGACGCCGCTGCTTCGGCCTATGAAGGGGCCGAGGCCTTCGCCCAGGCCGCCGATCTCTGGGAGCAGATCGAGAGCTATGCTCGGGCGGCAGAGCTGTTCATGTTGGCCCACCGCTATCAGGACGCCGGCCGTTGCTTCGCCCAAGCCGATCAGCACGAGCGCGCGGCGGAAGCCTTCGCCAAGGCCGGCAACGACCAGAACGCGGCCGACGCCTACCTGGCCGCCGGCAATCGGTTCAAAGCCGGTGAGCACTACCTGCAAGCCGGATACGGCACCGCGGCGCGCGAAGCGCTGCAAGCGGTGAGTCGCTCGAGCTCAGACTACGCCGCTGCGTCGCTGCATCTCGTTCCCCTGTTGATCGACGGGGGTATGTTGCCAGCCGCCGAGCAGCGTTTCGAGCTACTACAAGCGGCCGACAACAAGCCGCCGAGCCACGCGCTGCACTATTGCGAGGGCCGGCTCGAAGAAGCGCGCCAGCGTTATCCGGCGGCCGAGATCTGCTATCAGAAGGTCCTCACCAACCGCCACGACTACCTCGACGTCAGCGAGCGTATCCGGGACATTCGAGGCAAGGTGGCAGATCCCGCCGAGACCCTGACACGGACCGAGCCGATGGAAAGCCGCAGCCTGCAAACCGACACGGCACCGGTCGAGGTCGGCCAGCTGACGACCTCTTCGATGGTCACTGCACCGCGCCAGGCCACCGCAGGCAGTGGTTCCGGAAGCCCTGGCTCCGGAACCACTGGCTCCGGCAACTCCGTCTCGGCCGCCGCCTCGAAACCGACCTCGGCCTCCTTTGTGGAGGCCCAGCTACCCTCCGCCGAAGCGGCCTCCATACCCTTCGATCTGGAAGAACGGATCGACCCTTGGTGGAGTGGCGCCGAGTTTTTTCGCGCCAAGGACCGACGATCGAAGAAAGCTGTCCACCTGGTGTCTTTCCCACTGGCTGAGGTCGCCAGTCGGGTGGAGAATTTCCGCCAGGCGATGCGCGAAGTCGTAGCCTTGAGCCACCCGACCATTCTCAAGATGGACGAGGCCATTCTGGCGAGCGACAAGGTCTTGCTGCTCTACGAGCCTTTCGCCGGCAAGACCCTGGGAACGACGCTGGCCAGCCAACGCTTGACGGTGACCACCAGCCTGAACCTCATCGTCCAGCTGGCTGAAGCCCTGTCGACGGCCCACAAGCTGGGGGTCACCCATCAATGGGTCTCGCCACGCACCGTACTGATCGACGAGCACCATCGCCTCAAGCTGGTGGGTATCGGGCTGCGCGATGTTCTGGCGGATCGTGACGATACCAGTCGCGCTTACCTGAGCCCGGAAGTGCGCGAGGATGGAGTTGTCGGGCCGGCGAGCGACGTCTACAGCCTCGGCCTCTTGGCCGTCGAGCTGCTGCAGGCCCAGATGCCAGCCGGCTGGGCCGATCAACCGGACGTGGACCCGAAGCGTGTTGGCTGGCCGGTCGAAGTGGAGCACACGGTACCGCGGACCGCCCGGGACCTGCTGATCCGCGCCCTCTCGCGCTCGCCGCTGGCCCGGCCTTCGACCGTCGAGCTCTCGGCCGCACTGTCTTCGGCCGGTCTGGTGCCAGGCCAGATTCTGAGCGACCGCTACGAGATTCTCGGTGAGCTCGGCCAGGGAGGCATGAGCCGGGTCTACCGCTCACAGGATCGCGACCTGGACGAAGAGGTGGCGATCAAGACCGTCCTGACCTCCACCCTGGGTCAAGCGGACAACGAGGAGCGGCTGCTGAGTGAGGTGAAGATCTGCCGCAAGATCTCTCACCCCAACGTCGTTCGGGTGCACGACTTCGGCCGCTTCCCGGGTGGCATCTATGTCAGCATGGAGATCCTCGAAGGGCCAGGCCTCGACACAGTGATCGCCGAGGAGGCGCCGCTGCCGGTCGACCGCTCCAAGAGCTTGCTGCGCGGAATCGCGGCCGCCTTGTCCGAAGCCCACCGCCTGAACATCATCCACCGCGATCTGAAGCCCTCGAACGTCATCCTGGTCGAGGACCGGGTCAAGGTTCTCGATTTCGGCATCGCTCGCATGGGGGACGGCTCGGGTGGCGCCCATCTCACGCGGACCGGCGAAGTGGTCGGCTCACCGATGTACATGGCGCCGGAGCAGATCCAAGGACAGCCCTTGGCCGGCACCTGCGACCTCTACGCTCTGGGCGTCATCGCCTTCACTCTGCTGACCGGTCGTGAGCCCTTCATTGCTGACACGACGACCGCGGTGGTGATGAAGCACTTGCACGAAGAGCCCCCCGATGTGCTCGAGTTGCGCCCGGATCTGCCGCAGGAATGGGTCGCGCTGCTCGCCAGGCTGCTGGCCAAGAAGCCGGCGGACCGCTACCAGACGGCCGACGAGCTGCTGGACGTCTTGACCCAACTGCCGGTATGAGGTGCTCTGACGCTTGCATTCCGCAGCGGATTGAAGTACCAATTGATCGATGCGTTCCGTCGCGCTCATCTTCGCTCTGATCGGCGTCTTCGCCCTGGGGAATCTCTCCGGCCAGCTGCTATCTCGCGGCCCCGGCGGCCAGGTCAGCGCCGAACCCAACCCATCACCGGGCACACCGAGCGCCGGGCTGGCCGCAGCCGCTACCACGGTGCAGCCGACAGGGCTCTCGACCCAGGAGGAGCGCGACATCGCGGTGTTCCGCGAGATCAGCCAGGCGGTGGTCTTCATCTCGAAGATCGCCCTGCGGCGAGACTTCTTCTCGCTGAACATCTTCGAGATTCCGCAAGGCACCGGCAGTGGATTCGTTTGGGACGACGAAGGCCACATCGTCACCAACTACCACGTCATCGAAGACGGTGATCGCTTCAAGGTCACCTTGGGTGAGGAAGACTTCGATGCGACCCGAGTGGGTGTCGCACCGCGCAAGGATCTGGCGGTGCTGAAGATCCAAGCACCGCCGGAGGTGTTGAAGAAGATCCCCCTCGGCAGCTCGTCCAACCTCATGGTGGGCCAACGCGTGCTGGCGATCGGTAACCCTTTCGGTCTCGATCAGAGCCTGACCATCGGTGTGGTCTCGGCTCTCGGGCGTGAGCTCAAGTCGCCGGTGGGTTTTCCGATCCGTGACGTCATCCAGACGGATGCGGCGATCAATCCAGGCAACTCCGGCGGGCCACTGCTCGATTCGGCGGGTCGCTTGATCGGCGTCAATACGGCAATCTTCAGCCCCAGCGGCGCTTCGGCTGGGATCGGCTTTGCGGTACCCGTCGATACCGTCCGCGAGCTGGTACCGCAGCTCATCGCCCATGGCCGGCCGGTCCAACCCGGCATCGGCGTGGTGCTGGTGGAGGACCGGCTGGCAGCTCGGGTTGGTGTCGAAGGAGTCATCGTCCAGGACGTGTCCCGCGGCGGCCCCGCTGACCAAGCGGGCATCGAGGGTCTCAGACGAGATCGCCGTGGCCGAGTCGTGTCTCTGGGCGACGTGATCGTCGCCGTCAACGGCAACCGAGTCTCGTCTCTGCAGGATCTGGTGATCGCTTTCGAGGATATCGGTGTCGGCGGTGTGGCCCAGCTGACCCTGGAGCGCGCGCGCCGTCAACAACGGACCGTCGAAGTCACTCTGGTGCCCATCGAATAGCCCGAGGCGGCCGGAGTCGCCCCATTTCATGGGGTCTAGCAGCCCTTGGCAAAAGTCGAACCGCACTACGAGCGGTTCTTTTCCGCCAGCTCGGTGTTGCAGAATCCGCGAAATACTCCAGTATGCCTGTGGTTCTGCGCCTTGATCTGACGAAAAATCTCTCGCTCTTGGTCCGTATGCGGCGCCGGCGGCTGACTTTCACCACGGGGCTGCTAGGCCTTTTCATTGGGTCATGGCCCTGACTGAGATAGAATCGTCGGTCCCTCGATAACGCTGGACACTTTTCGGCGACCCTCCGGTTTCTTTGATCGGATTTCTGTCAGGAAACAGGTCTGTCAGGAAACAGGTCTGTCAGGAGACAGGATCGAGGCGCTCGGCCGGATCACATCGTCGATGACACAACCCCGAACATCGGCTGGCGAGAATTCGTCACGCGACTTGGAGCTAGCGCAAGTCACCCTGGCATCGATCGGTGATGGCGTCATCCGCACGGATTCTTCCGGCCGCATCGACTACATGAACCCGGTGGCCGAGAAGCTCACCGGCTGGGCCCTCGACGAGGCGATGTCACGTGACGTCAGCGAGGTCTACCAAGTGATCCACGAGTCGACCCGCCGCCCGCGACGCAACCCGATCGAGCTTTGCTTGATCGAGAAGCGCACGATCGCCGCGCCGGGGCTCTTCGCCCTGCACGGCCGTGGCGGCGAAGAATTCATCATCCGCGACTCAGTGGCACCCATTCTGGAAGCCGATGACGAAATCGTCGGAACAGTAGTGGTCTTCCGCGACCTCACGCGTATTCGCGGTCTCGAGCAGCAGATGGTCTACCTGGAGAGCCACGACAACCTGACCGGCCTGCTCAACCGCCAGGAATTCGAGATCTATCTCGAGGCAGCGCTGGAGAGCGCGCGCGATCAAGGCCTCGAGCATGTGCTGATCTATCTCGATCTGTGGGAATTCAAGCTGATCAACGATTGCTTCGGTCACGTCGCAGGGGATGAGCTCCTGCGCCGGGTGGCCGAACAGTTGCGCTCCAAGGTCGGCCAAACCGGCTGTCTCAGCCGGGTCGGTGGGGACGATTTTTGCTTGCTGCTCGAGAACCTCACGGTGTTCGAGGCCCAGACCGTCGCCCGCGGCCTACAACGGTCTTTCCGCGACTTCCGTTTCAACTGGGGTGGTCAATACTTCGAAGTCGGCCTCAACGTCGGCCTGGTGGCGATCAACTCGGCCAGCGAGAGTGCCATCCAGTTGCTCAAGGCCGCTGATGCCGCCTGCTTCTTGGCCCGCCAAGGTGGCCGCAACCGGGTGCATGCCTACGGCCTCGACGACGCCGCCGTGGCCGAGCGCCACGGCCGGCTGCATTGGATTCAGCGGATCCGGCACGCTCTGGCGCGGGAAGGTTTCTGCCTCTATCAGCAGGAGATTCGGCCGCTCAAGAGCGGCGGGCAGGGTCTACGCGAGATCCTCGTACGCATGGTCGATCCGACTGGTGGCCATCTGGCGCCGGGA
>JBCCGX010000099.1:0-14539 GCA_039029035.1 Acidobacteriota bacterium
GCTTGCGAGACGGCTATGCCCTGGCGCTGAGCTGCCGCCGACACGACGACGGGCTCGAGATCGAGCTGGCAGGTAGCGCGCCTTACCAGGGATTCGAGATCGAGGCTCTTGCCGACCGTGTGCGCCGCGAGCTGGCGGCGCTGGTCGAGCATTGCTCGCAGCCGCACGCCTGGGGCTATACCCCGTCGGACTTTTCCCTGGCCGCCCTCGACCAGGCGACCCTCGACCGGGTCTTCGAGGACGATCGCGAGGTCGAGGATGTCTATCCCCTGGCGCCGACACAAGCGGGCATGCTCTTCGCCCATCTCTATGCGCGCGACATTCACCCCTTCTTCGAACAGGCCAGCTGGACCTTGCGCGGTGCGCTCCATGTCGGCGCACTCAAGCTGGCCTGGGCGGAACTGGTCGAGCGCCATCCGGCGCTGCGCACTTACTTCCTGTGGCAGGGGCTCGACGAACCGCGCCAAGTGGTGCGACGCCGGGTCGAGATTCCGTGGCAGGAGCTCGATTGGCGCGACTTGGAGCCGGCGGTCCAGGGTCGCCAGATGAGCGGCCTGCTCAGCGCGGACCATCGACGCGGTCTGGACCTGGCCCGCCCCCCTCTGATGCGCCTGAGCCTGGTGCGTTTGGCTGACGAGACCTACCAGTTCACCTGGAGCTGGCATCACATCATCCTGGACGGCTGGAGTCTGACCATGCTGACCCAGGAGGGTCTGGCGATCTACGAAGCCTATCGCCAGGACCGAGACGCTCGGCTCGAGCCGCGCAAACCCTACCGCGACTACGTCGCCTGGCTGCTCGCTCAGGATCGGGCCAAGGCCGAGGGATTCTGGCGCCGCAAACTGGCCGGGTATTCCGCTCCCCTCGTCCTGTCGCTCGACCGACAGCCGGGCGACATGCCTGGTGGCAGCGGCAACTACCAGGGACACACTCTTCAGCTGCCGCCGACCACCACCGACGCCTTGCGTGCCCTGGCCCGCAGTCAGGGACTCACCCTGGCCAGCATCTTCCAGGGCCTCTGGGGACTGATCTTGCGCCACTATAGCGGCTCCGACGACGTCGTCTTCGGTATCACCAGCTCGGGCCGGCCGGCGGAAGTCGATGGCGTCGACTCGATGGTCGGACTCTTTCTTTCGACCCTGCCGGCGCGGCTGCAGATCGATTCGGCGACCGATACCCGCCAGTGGCTGAGCGAGGTCCAGCAGCAACAGGTCGAGCTACGCTCCTTCGAGTATTCGACTCTGGTCGAGATCCAGAGTTGGAGCGAAGTACCCGCCCATCAGCCCTTGTTCGAGACCTTCCTCATCTATCAGAACTTCCCGGAAGTCTCCGAGACGCAGTGGAACGAGCGCACGATCGAGGTCGAAGGGGTCGCAGGATTCGATCAGGCGACCGATCCGCTGCTGGTGCTCGTCGCCCCGGGCAAGTTCTTGACGCTGCGCGTTTCGTTCGATTGCGAGCGCTTCGAGGGGCCCGGTATCCAGCGGATCCTCGGCCAGATGCAGGCAATGGTCGACCATTTGATCGAGTCGGCCGAGGCGACCGAGGCGCCGCTGAGCCGCCTGCCGTTGTTGCGCGCCAGCGAGAGTCACCAGGCGCTGCACGAATGGAACGATACCGAAGTCGGCTTGGTGGCGTCCCTGGTACCGAGCTCGGTACCAGGCCTGTACGAAGCTCAGGCAGGTCGGACGCCCGATTCCATCGCCCTGGTCGACGGCGAACAGGCGTGGACCTATGCCACGATCGACCGTCAGGCGAATCGCCTCGCCGGAGCCATCGCGAGCCGCGGGCTGGGAGCGGAAGACGTGGTCGCGCTGCTGGTCGAGCGCGGCATCGATTTCGCGGTCGCTCTTTTGGGCGTGTTCAAGGCGGGCAGCGCCTACGTCCCGCTCGACTCGCGCCACCCACCGGCCCGACGACGACAGATTCTCGACCAGAGCGGAGCTGAGCTGGTCATCGCCTCTCGGGTCCATGCAACTGCCCTCGACCACACCCTGGCCATCGGCGGCGACGCCCCGTCGCCCGCCGCGGCGACGCTCGACAACCTCCTCGCCACCGCACCGCAAGCGGCGGCACCGCCGCACCGGTGGGCGCCGCAAGGCCTGGCCTATGTGATCTACACCTCCGGTTCCACGGGTGCGCCGAAGGGGGCGATGATCGAGCATCAGGGCATGCTCAACCATGTCTGGGACAAGATCCTGCGCTTCTCGTTGACCCCTGGGGATACCGTCGCCCAGACCGCCTCTCTGACTTTCGATATCTCGGTCTGGCAATACCTGTCGATCCTCTTGGCCGGCGGTCGCCTCGAAGTTTTCCAAGACGATGTTGCCCACGATCCCTGGAGTCTGCTGCGTGCGGTCGATGACCGGCGGGTGACGATTCTCGAAACCGGCCCGACGCTACTCGGATTGCTACTCGAAGAGTGTGACCAGCTCGGCACGCAAAAACCACCAGCCGCTCCCCTGCGCTGGTTACTGGTCTCGGGCGAGGCGTTGCCGCCTGTCCTCTGTCGCCGTTGGCTGGCGATCTATCCGCACGTTCCGCTGCTCAACGCCTACGGCGCCACGGAGTGCTCGGACGACGTCACGCACCACCCGGTGTACGAGCCGCTGCCGGCCGAGGCGGTGCACGTACCGCTGGGCTTTCCGATGCCCGATTCCACCGTCTACATCCTCGATCGGGACGTCCGAGCGGCGGCCATCGGCGTGCCGGGAGAGATCTTCATGGGCGGCATCTGCGTCGGCCGCGGTTATCGCGGCGATCCGACCCGCAGCGCCCAGAGCTTCGTGCCGGACCCCTGGGCCGGCGAGCCCGGCCAGCGTTTCTACCGCAGCGGCGATCTCGGCCGCTACCGTAACGACGGCAACACCGAATTCCTCGGCCGGATCGACTTCCAGGTCAAGGTGAGGGGTTACCGGATCGAGCTCGGTGAGATCGAATCGGTCTTGGGCGAGCATCCCGCGGTCCACCAGACCGCGGTGCTGGCGCGCGACGTCGGCCCCGGCGATCCTCTCCTGGTCGCCTACGTGATCGCCACCGAAGGGGAAGACCCGGTGGCGGAGGACCTCGCTTCCTTCGTCGCCAGCCGCCTGCCCGACTACATGGTGCCCGCGGCGTTTCTGATCCTCGAGAGCTTCCCGCTGAACGCTAACGGCAAGCTCGACCGGCGAGCTCTACCGGCGCCGGCGGAGACCGGGGAAACGAATCGACGGGTGCTCATGCCGCGCACACCGACCGAAAAGCGCCTGGTCGAGATCTGGCGCGAGGTGCTGGACCGGGAACAGCTCGGCGTCGACGAGAACTTCTTCGATCTCGGGGGCCACTCGCTGCGTGCCATCAAGGTGGCCTCGCGGGTGCGACGCGAATTCGGGGTCGAGGTTCCGATGCGCGAGCTCTTCGAGGCTCCGACGATCGCCGGCCTGGCCGCAGCGGTCGAAAAGGCGATGGCGCGAGCCGACTTCGGATCGCTGCCGCTGCAGCCCTTCCCGCGCGATCGCGCCTTGCCCCTTTCTTTCGCTCAACACCGTCTGTGGTTCCTCGATCAGCTCGAGCCGGGCAGTACCGCGTACAACATGAACACGGCGGTACGATTCTCCGGCCCGATCGATCTCGGCGCCCTACAGCTGAGCTTCTCCGAGGTGGTGAAACGCCACGAGGTGCTGCGCACCACCTTCTCGGCCCCGCAAGGCGAGCCGATCCAGGTGATTCACCCTCCCGGCCTGCTGCCGCTGCCGGTGATCGACCTGGCAGGCCTCGGCGAGGAGGACAAGAGCCGGGTCCTGGCCGGTCTGGCGCGAGCCGAAGGCGAGCTGCCGTTCGACCTCGAGCGTGGCCCGGTGCTTCGAGTCGGTGTCGTCCGGCTTCGAGACGACGAGCACGCCGCCTTGGCGGGTATGCACCACATCGCCAGCGACGCCTGGTCGATCGAGATCTTCGAACGGGAAGTGCGGCAGATCTACCAGGCTTTGTGCAGCGGTGAGGGCTCGCCCCTCCCGCCGTTGCCGATCCAATACGCCGACTACGCCTGCTGGCAACGCCGCTGGCTCGACGGCGAGCGCTTCGACCAGGAGCTCGACTTCTGGCGTCGGCAGCTCGACGGGGCTCCATCGTCCATCGCCTTGCCCACCGATCGCCCCCATGCCACCGTGCGCAGCGCCGCCGGTGCCAGTGTGACAGCGCCCTGGCCGGAGCAGCTCTCCGACGACCTGAGAGCCGTCTGCAGCCGCCACGAGACGACTCTGTTCATGACCTTGCTGACCGCCTTCGCGGGTCTCCTGGCGCGGTACAGCGGCGAACGCGACATCGTCATCGGCACGCCGGTCGCGGGCCGCACGTGGACCGAAGTCGAGGACCTGATCGGCTTCTTCGTCAACACCCTGGTCTTGCGCTCCCGGATTGTCGGCGATCCCAGTTTCCGCCAGTTGCTCGGCGAGGTCAAAGAGGTCAGCCTCGAGGCTCAGAATCACCAGCACTTCCCGTTCGAAAGACTTGTCGAAGAGCTCGATCCGGAGCGCGACCTTTCGCACTCGCCACTCTTCCAGGTGATGTTCTCGGTCCAGGCCGTCGACCACGAGAACGATGGCTCTGGGCCGACGGAGATCGTCGAAACGATCGGCGGCAGCGAGCCGTTCGACCTGTCGCTGGTCGTCTGGGACCGATCGCGGCTGGTGGTCTCGGCGTCCTACGTTCGCGACCTCTTCGACAGCACCACGATCCGGCGCGCTCTGCGCCACCTGCAGGCTCTCCTGACCAGCGTCGTCGCCGAGCCCGATCGGCCACTTTCCCAGTGGACGCTCATGACTCCCGGCGAAACACAGCAGCTGATCGGGTGGAACGATACCGCGACTCAGCGAGCCGCGGATCCTACGATCCACGCTTTGATCGGCGGTCAATGCGAGCGGACGCCCGACTCCGTGGCGCTAATCACCGAGGACCGGTATCTCTCTTACGCTGGCCTCCGGCGCCGCAGCCGCTCCCTCGCCCGCCAGCTGCGGGATGCCGGCGTCGGACCCGAGGTTCGGGTCGGCCTGCTGGCCGAACGCTCGCCGGAGAGAATCGCCGCTCTGCTGGGGATCCTGGCGGCCGGTGGCGCCTATGTGCCACTCGACCCGAGCTTGCCGCAGGCCCGCCTGGCTGCGATGGTGCAAAACGCCGGTGTTCGAGTGCTCGTCGCGGCGCGGCGGGTGGTCGATCGTTTGCCGGACTTCGCCGGACCGACCCTGTTGCTCGACGACGCGACGGAGAGCGGTTCCGATCGACCGACCCCAGCACCGGCGGAGCGCGCCGACCAGCTCGCCTACGTCATCTTCACCTCGGGGTCCACCGGTCGCCCCAAAGGGGTCATGAACGGCCATCGTGGCGTCGTCAACCGTCTGTTGTGGCTGCAAGAGCTGCGCGGCTTACGACCCGATGATCGCATCCTGCAGAAAACCCCCTTCTCGTTCGACGTCTCGGTCTGGGAGCAGTTCTGGCCGCTGACCACCGGCCAGCCGCTGATCATCGCCCGGCCTGGCGGACATCGCGACGCCACCTACCTGGCCCGCCTGATCAAGGATCAGCGGGTCACACTGGCGCACTTCGTCCCGTCGATGCTCAGCGCCTTCCTGGAAGAGCCGCGGGCGACAGAGTGCTCGACTCTGCGCCGGATCCTGGCCAGCGGTGAAGCGCTGACCCCGGAGATCGTCGAACAGTTCGCCGCGACCTTCGATGCTTCGCTCGAGAACCTCTACGGCCCCACCGAAGCGGCGATCGAAGTGACCTACCATCGCTGCCGCCCGGAGCCCGGTAGGTTGACGGTGCCGATCGGAAGGCCGGCCCCCGGCTGTCGTATCCACCTCCTCGATCGCTCGGCGGCTCCGGTCTCGATGGGGGTGACCGGCGAGCTGTTCATCGGCGGTTCCCAGGTCGCCCGCGGCTACTCGCAGCGCGCGGGCCTGACCGCGGAAGCGTTCCTTCCCGATGCTCTCGGCGGCGAACCCGGTGGCCGCCTCTACCGCAGCGGCGACCTGGCCCGCTACCGCGGTGACGGCACCATCGAATTCCTCGGCCGGCGCGACTATCAGGTCAAGGTTCGCGGCTTCCGCATCGAGTTGGGGGAGATCGAAGCCGTATTGAGCCATCATCCCGGCGTCCGCGAAGCGGTCGTCTTGGCGCTCCGGCAACGGTCAGGGGAGCTGACCCTCGCCGGCTACCTCAGCGCCGAAGAACCCGCGCCCGACAGCGATGCCCTGGTCGCCTGGCTGCGCGACAGGCTGCCGGAGTACATGATTCCCAGGCTCTGGATCCCGCTCGCCGATCTGCCGCGCACGGCGAGCGGCAAGATCGACCGCCAGGCTCTGGCCCGAGTCGAGCCCGATCAACCCGAAGAGTCCACCACCTACGTCCCGCCACGCGACCTCTCCGAGATCCTCCTGGCGGAGATCTACTCCGATCTGCTCGGCGTCGAGCGCGTCGGGGCGACCAGTAATTTCTTCGCCCTCGGCGGCCATTCGCTGCTCGCGACCCGCCTGATGTCGCGCGTACGGCGCGTGTTCAAAGTCGATCTGCCTCTGAAAGCACTCTTCGAATACCCGACCGTCGCCACGTTGGCCCGGGCGGTCCGCCTGGCCGGACGCTCCACCGCACCGGCACCTGTTCTCGTTGCCAGAGCCGGTCGTGGGCCACAGCCGTTGTCGTTCGCTCAGCAGCGGATGTGGTTCCTGGCCCAGCTGGAGCCGGAATCGACCGCCTACAACCTTCCCGCCGCCGTGCGCTTCGAGGGCGAGCTAAGCCTGTCGGCACTGTCAGCGGCGATCTCCGAAGTGGTCCGCCGCCACCAGGTGCTGCGCACGACCTATGGCGTCGTCGACAGCCAGCCGATGCAGATCATTCGGACCGCCCAGCCCCAATCGATCCCGTTGGTCGACGTCTCGGAGCTACCGGCCGCGACGCGCTGGGAGCTGGCACAGAAGCTGGCCGCCCAACAAGCAGCACTCCCCTTCGACCTGGCTCAGGGGCCGGTCGTACGCCTGGGGATCCTGCGTCTCGGACCTTGCGACCACGTTCTTCTCGCGACCATGCATCACATCGCTAGCGACGGCTGGTCACTGGGCATCCTGAGTCGCGAGGTCAGCGTCCTCTACGATGCCTTCCGCAGGGGCCTGGCCACGCCGCTCACCGAGTTGCCGGTGCAGTACGCCGACTACGCCGCATGGCAGCGCGACTGGCTGAGCGGCCCGGTGCTCGAAGCCGAGATCGACTACTGGCGCCAGCGCCTGGCCGGGGCGCCTCCGGTTCTGCAGTTGCCCACCGATCGACCGCGGCCGGCTGTAGCGACCACCAACGGCAGCAACCGCCGGGTGGCCCTGGGGCCGCGCCTGACCGAGGGCCTGCAGACCTTGAGCCGCTCGGCCGGCGCGACGCTCTTCATGACCGTGCTGGCTGGGTTCGATGCCCTTCTCGCTCGCTTCACCGGCCGAAACGACCTGCCGGTGGGCACACCGATCGCCGGGCGTAACCATCTCGAAGTCGAGCCGCTGATCGGTTTCTTCGTCAACACCCTTGTCCTGCGCGTCGACGCAGGCGGAGACCCGTCCTTCGAGGAGCTGATCAGCCGGGTGCGCGAGATCAGCCTCGAAGCCCACAGCCATCAGGAACTCCCCTTCGAGAAGTTGGTCGAAGAGCTTGCGCCTGAACGTAGCCTGTCCCACACCCCCCTCTTCCAGGCCTTTTTCGTGCTGCAGAACTTGCCGCAGGAAGAGGCGGGTATGGCCGAGCTGAAGATCAGCGAGCTGGGGGTCGACGACCAGACCGCAGCCTTCGATCTCTCCCTCGTTCTCGAGGAAGGTGCCGCCGGTCTCACCGGCAGCCTGGAATACAACCGTGACCTGTTCGACGGGACGACCATCCGGCGCTGGGTCGATCAGTTCGGAATTCTGTTGACCGCCGCCGTCGACGATCCAGGCAAGCCGCTCTCGGCCCTGTCGGTCCTGGATGCCGCGGCGCGCCATCAACTGGTGACCGAATGGTCGCGGGAGGCGGATGCGACGGAAGAGCTGCCGGCCGGTACCCTCCACGGGCTGGTCGCCGCCCAGGCCCACCGCACCCCCGAGGCGGTCGCGCTGGTCTGCCGGGAATACCACGTCACCTACGGTACATTGCAGGCTCGAAGCTCCGCTCTGGCGCGCCGCATTGCGGCCCTCGGAGTCGAGCGCGAGGCCCGGGTCGCGCTCTTCCTGGAGCGCTCGCCGGAAGCGATCATGGCGATGGTGGCGGTGCTCGAGGCCGGTTGCGCCTTCGTGCCTTTGACCATCTCCGCGCCGACGGATCGTCTGCTGAGGATCTTGCAAAATGCCGGGGCTCGCGCGGTGCTGACCCAAAGAGGTCTCCGCGACCGACTCCCCGAGGTCGTCGCCCCGCTGCTGTTGATCGACAGCCCGGACACGTCACCGGCCGATCGAGATGGCCGTTCGCATCGACCCGTCGACCCACTGCAGCTCGCCTACCTGATTTTCACCTCGGGCTCGACCGGGCAGCCGAAGGGGGTGATGGTGGATCACCGGTCCATTGTCAACTACGTCGAGACCGTGCGGACGCTGCATAGCCTCTCGCCACGAGATCGTCTCGTGCAGTTCGCGTCGCTGAGCTTCGATCTCAGCCTCGAGGAGATCTTCGCACCTCTCGTTGCCGGCGCGGCTCTGGCGATTCACGACGACACCCGGGGAGGCTCCCCGGAAGCCTTCATGGAGTTCTGCGCTCAGCATTCCATCACCGCCTTGCCGATCGCGACTGCCTGGTGGCACGAGTTGGTCGCCTGCGCCGAAAGGTTACCGCCCGGCGTCCGAATGGTCGAGATCGGGGGCGAGCAGGCGCTGCCCGAGCGGGTCGCTGCCTGGCAGGAGCGGGTCGGGGATCGCTGCGAGCTGTGGAATTCCTATGGACCGACCGAGGCCACCGTCGCCGCGACGATCCACCAGGTCGCGCGAGCGGCAGCGCGACCGCAGCCGACAACCGAGGTTCCGATCGGCCGGCCGTACCGCAGCGGCCGCGTTCAGGTGTTGGATTCAAAGGCCCGACCGGTGCCGATCGGCGGCTCGGGCGAGCTCTGGCTGGGCGGTGCCGGCGTGGCTCGCGGCTACGTCGGTCGAGCGGCGGAAACCGCGACCCGCTTCACTCCCGATTCCCTGGCCGCGACGCCGGGAGGTCGCGCCTACCGCAGCGGCGACCTGGTTCGCTTCCTGGTGGACGGCAATCTCCTCTTTCTCGGGCGCATCGACCAACAAGTCAAGGTCCGAGGCTTTCGCATCGAATTGGCGGAAATCGAGACCCGGCTGGCCGAGCATCCGGCTGTGTCGGGGGTGGCGGTCCTCGCCCAGGAAGATCGCCTGATCGCCTATCTGGTCGCCGAAGGCGAACCGCCCGCGGTGAGCGCATTGCGCGATCACCTGGCCGAACGCCTGCCGGACTACATGCTGCCGGCGAGCTTCCTCTTTCTCGACGCCCTGCCCCTGACTTCGAGCGACAAGATCGATCGTCGAGCCCTGGCTGGCATCGAGCTAACCGAGGCACCGCTCGAAGGGCCGGAAGTGGCGCCTCGCAACGCTACCGAAGAGATCCTGGCCGGCGTCTTCGCCGACGTTTTGAACCGTGGGAGTGTCGGTGTCACGGATGACTTCTTTGCTCTGGGCGGGCATTCGCTTCTCGCCACGCAGGTGATTTCCAGGCTGCGCCAGATCTTTCACCGCGAAGTCCCCCTGCGCATCCTGTTCGAGGCACCGACCGTCGCCAGTCTGACCCGAGCTATTGAATCCACCGCCTGGCAAGAGTCTTCGGCGCCGCCGATCGAGGCACGGAGCGAGCGAAAATCGTTGCCGCTGTCTTTCGCCCAGCAGAGGTTGTGGTTCCTCGATCAATTGGATCCGGATTCGAGTGCCTACAACCTGCCGATGGCGGTGCGCCTCGAAGGCAGGATGGATCTGCCGGCGCTGGGGCGCGCTATCGACGAAGTCGTGCGGCGACATCAGGTACTGCGCACGGTCTACCGGGAGATCGAAGGTGAGCCCACCCAGCGGATCTTGCCGGCGACCCACGTCCCGCTGCCGCTGGTGGACGTGTCGCATCTGGCCCCCGAGGACCGCTCGACTCTTGCCCGCCGGCTGGCCGCAGACGAGGCGCGCCGGCCGTTCGATCTCGCTCGAGGTCCCGTGGTCCGGGCCGGAGTCTTGATTCTGAGTGCGCAGGATCACATGGTACTGGCCACCCTGCATCACATTGCCAGCGACGGCTGGTCGATGGAGATCCTGAACCGCGAGCTGACTCTCCTCTACGACGCCTTCGCCCACCGCCGACCGACGCCGCTGAGCGAGCTGCCGATCCAATATGCCGACTACGCGGAGTGGCAGCGTGACTGGTTGCGAGACGAGGTGCTCGCGGCCGAGATCGGTCATTGGCGAGAGGCGCTCGCGGGCGCGCCGGCAGTCATGGCCATGCCGACGGATCGACCCTATCCAGCCGTCGCGACGACACCCGGCAACAGCTGCCGCATCGCCTTGCCGGCAGAGGTCGCGGCGGATCTGAGAGCCCTCAGCCGCTCCAACGGAGCCACGCTCTTCATGACGCTGCTGGCCGGTTTCGAGGCGCTGCTCGCCCACTGGACCGGTGAAAGCGATCTCGTCGTCGGCACTCCAATCGCCGGGCGTAATCGACTTGAGACTGAAGAGCTGATCGGCTTCTTCGTCAACACGCTGGTGCTGCGCGTCGATGCATCCGGCGATCCCGACTTCGCTCAGCTGGTGGAACGGGTGCGGGAGGTGAGCCTGCAGGCCCAGATGCACCAGGAGCTGCCGTTCGAGAAGCTGGTCGAGGAGCTCGAGCCCGAGCGCAGTCTGTCGCACTCGCCGCTATTCCAGATCCTCTTCGCGGTGCAGAACATGCCAGAAGCCGCCGAAGGCATGACGGATCTGCAAGCGAGTGAGCTGGGGATCGACGACCAGACGGCAAAATTCGAGCTCTCGTTGTTTCTCGAGGAGAGCGCCGGCGGCATCAGTGGAGGCCTCGGGTACAAAACTGCTCTCTTCGATGAGACCACCATTCAGCGATTGTGCAAGCGGCTCGAAACGCTGCTGACGACGGTGGCCGCCGCGCCCGACCTCCGGCTGTCGGATCTTCCCGCGCTCGACCCGGCGGAGCTGCACCAGATCTCGAGTGAATGGAACGACCGCGGAGCACCGCCCGCCGGCAGGGCAGTGAGTCTCGATCGATCTCCGACGATCCACGGCCTGATCAGCGCCCAGGCAGACCGCTCCCCCGAGGCAGTCGCGCTGATCGCCGGCGGCCGACACTTTTCCTACGCCTGCGTCGACCGTCGCCACCGTACGTTCGCCGCACAGTTGCGCAACGCCGGGGTGGGAGCCGAAGACCGCATCGGGTTGCTCGCCGATCGTTCGCCGGAGCGAATCATCGCCATTCTGGGGATCCTGGCGGCCGGAGGTGCCTACGTGCCGCTCGATCCGGCCCTGCCCTCGGCCCGCCTGGCCACCATGCTGCAGGACGCCGAGGCCCGGGTGCTCGTCGCCCCTGAACGACTGGCAAGACTCCTTCCCCGATTCGCCGGCCAAGTGGTGAGCTTCGATGCCTCGCCGACATCACGGACGCAGCCCCTGGCCTCAGTACCATTGGCACACTCCGACCAGGTCGCCTACGTCATCTTCACGTCAGGCTCGACCGGGCGGCCGAAGGGCGTGATGAACAGCCATCAGGCAGTCGTCAATCGCCTCCTCTGGCTGGAGGATCTACGTGGCCTGGAAGCTACGGATCGAGTGCTGCAAAAGACGCCGTTCACTTTCGACGTTTCGGTCTGGGAGCAGTTCTGGCCCTTGATCACCGGACGCCCGCTGATTCTCGCCAAGCCCGGCGGTCACCGCGACGCCGCTTATCTGGCGCGTCTGATCGTCGCTCAGCGGATCACTGTGTCGCACTTCGTGCCGTCGATGCTGAGCGCCTTCTTGGACGAGCCTGCCGCCCTGACGTGTAGGACTCTCCGCCGGGTCATCGCGAGCGGCGAAGCCTTGACCCCAGAGCTCGTTCAACGTTTCGCGTCCGATGTCGATGCTTCGTTGGAAAATCTCTATGGCCCCACCGAGGCCGCGATCGAGGTGACGCATCAGCTCTGTCGACCGGAGCCCGGTACGGTCGCGGTGCCGATCGGCCGCCCGGCCCCCGGCTGTCAGATCCACCTCTTGAACGAGATCTCGACGCCGGCAGCGATCGGGGTAACCGGCGAGTTGTTCATCGGCGGCATTCAGGTTGCTCGAGGCTACTCGAACAGCCCGCGTCTGACCGCGATGGCCTTTCTCCCGGATGCTCTCGGCGGCGCCATCGGTGCTCGCCTCTACCGTACCGGCGATCTGGCGCGCCACCGTCCCGATGGGACGATCGAGTTTCTCGGCCGCCGGGACCATCAGGTGAAGATCCGCGGTTTCCGCATCGAGCTGGGGGAGATCGAGGCGGTGCTCGGCGAGCATCCCGCGGTGCGTGAGGTCGCGGTCCTGGCGCGGCCGGCGTTGGCTGGCGAGCTCGCCCTGCACGCCTATCTCTCCGCCACGCCCACGGCTTCCGCCGCGTTGCCGGAGCCGGCCGAGCTGCGCTCGCATCTCGAAGCCCGGCTGCCCGGCTACATGGTGCCCGCCGCCTTCTCGATCCTCGACACCCTGCCCCTGACCGCCAGCGGCAAGATCGATCGCCGGGCCCTGGGTCGAATCGAGCCGGCCCGGCACGAGTCGCAAACCGCCTACGTACCTCCGAGGACGGTGACCGAAGAGCTTCTCGCCCAGACCTTCGCCGCCGCCCTGAGCGCCGAGCGGGTCGGGCGCGAAGACAACTTTTTCGCCCTCGGTGGCCACTCTCTGCTCGCCACCCGTCTGGTCTCCAGGGTGCGCGATGCCTTCGATGTCGAGTTGCCCGTACGGGCGATCTTCGAGAGGCCCACGGTTGGTGAGTTGGCCCAGGCAGTGCAGCACGCGCAGGCGGCGCACCGGCCGCCCCTGGTGGCGCGACCGAATCGCCAGGTAGCGCCGCTGTCTTTCGCCCAGCAGAGACTGTGGTTCATCGATCAGCTGGAGCCGGGATCCAGTGCCTACAACATCCCCCTGATCCTGCGCTTGCAGGGCGAGCTCGATCTCGCCGCGCTCGGCCACAGCTGCTCGGAGGTCGTCCGCCGCCACGAAGTTCTACGCACCCGATTCGTCGAGCACCAGGGCGAGCCGGTGCAGCAGATCGACGCCAACGCCAGCCTACCCCTGCCGGTCATCGACCTGGAGAGACTCGAGGCCGAGGATCTCGAAGCCTGCGCCCGGCACCAGGCCCAGCACGAGGCCATGCGGCCCTTCGATCTACAGCGCGGTCCGGTCGCCCGCACCTTGGTCATTCGTCTGGCTCAGGACGACCATGTCCTGGTGGCGACGATGCACCACATCGTCAGCGACGGCTGGTCGATGGAGGTCCTCTACCGCGAGGTCGGCCTGCTCTACGAGAGCTTTCGCCGAGGAGAGTCGTCCACCCTGCCCGAGCTGCCGATTCAATACGGCGACTATGCCGCCTGGCAACGTTCCTGGCTGCACGGCGACGTCTTGCAAGCCGAGATCGCCCATTGGCGCCAGCGCCTCGCCAGCGCCCCATCGGTCCTCGAGCTACCGTGGGATCGGCCGCGGCCGCCCGCGATGAGTTTCCGCGGCGCCAGCTGCGATCTCGCTCTGGACCGCGCTTCGAGCGCCCGACTCAAGGAGCTCGCCAGGCAGCGCGGGGCGACCCTCTTCATGGTGTCCCTGGCGGGCTTCCAGGCCCTGCTCAGCCGCTGGTCCGGGGCCACAGACCTCACCCTCGGTACCCCCATCGCCGGGCGCACCCAGCTCGAAGTCGAGGGACTAATCGGCTTCTTCGTCAACACTCTGGTGCTGCGCGCCGATCTGCGTGACGATCCGACTTTGCATACCCTGGTCGACCAGGCGCGGGAGGTGAGTCTCGACGCCCACGCCCACCAGGAGCTGCCGTTCGAGAAGCTGGTCGAGGAGCTCGAGCCCGAGCGCAGCCTGTCCTATACACCCCTGTTCCAGGTGCTCTTCGCCCTGCAGAACGCTCCGGCGGCGGAGGGCGGCGGCGAGGAGCTCGACGGCCTCCGGATCACCCCCTTCGACAGCGCCGGGACGACGGCAAAATTCGATCTCTCCCTAGCCCTGGAGGAGACGGGCGAGGAGATCACCGGAACGCTCGAGTACGCCACCGACCTCTTCGACCGGACGACCATCCTGCGCCTCGCGGCCCACTTCCACGTCCTCCTGCAGGCGGCTATGGAGAATCCCGATAGCAGGCTCTCCCAGCTCAGCCTGCTCGACCCGGCCGAGCGCCACCAGCTGGCCAGCGAGTGGAACGACCGCGAAGCTTCACTGGCCAGGGGACGCGGGATCCACCAGCTGGTCGCCGAGCAGATCGCGGCGCGACCCGAAACTATCGCCATCCTCAGCGACCACACGCACCTGAGCTACGGTGAGCTCGGGCGCCGCGCCCA
>JBCCGX010000100.1:0-14483 GCA_039029035.1 Acidobacteriota bacterium
CGATCCGTCGCCGCGACGAGCATGCGGCCAATCGAGGTCTTGGCACAAACAGAGGTCTCGGTACAGACATAAGAGACGGCGAGGCCAGCCCCGCCGGCGCGATACTCCTTCGGCGTCATGCCCAGGCGACTGCCGGTCTGCTCGTAGACCCGGCTGGAAGACCCAAAGCCCGCTTCGTAGATCGCCCGGGTCACCTGACCGCCACCGCGCAGCTCGCCCTTCAGCATTGCGAAGCGACAGGACTCGACATACTGCCGCGGCGTGACGCCAACGATTTCGCGAAACAGACGCCGCAGCCGAGAAGGGCTGAGTTTTGCCTGACGGCTGAGAACCTCGAGGGTCAGGGGGTCGCCCGAGTCGCAGTGGCGCCGGATGTAGTCGCACAGCTGGTGAATCCGCTCCACCCGATCATCCAGGCTCTGGTCCAGAGGACGGCAACGCCGGCAGGGTCGTAAGCCTTCGCTCTCCGCTTCCGCCGCGGTGCGGAAGAAGCGCACGTTCCGGCGCAGAGGTCGACGCGCCGCGCAGGATGGCCGACAGAAGATACCGGTGGTGGTGACGCCGAAGAAGAAGCGGCCGTCCTGGTCTCGCTCCCGATCCAGCACCGCTTGCCAACAGCGCTCTTCATTCAACATACCGGGGCTCCTTTCTCGGCGCTGCCTGCCCTCGACACCTTCGAGATCCATAGTAACGGCTGAAGAAGCAGCGGTAGCTTCTGCGCCCGATTCGACGGCTCGATCGATCATGGTCTGCATGGCACCTCTCCTTTGGCTGGGATGGCGGCTCAGGTCTTGTGTCCGCCTCCGCAGAGATCGTAGAGGGCCGTCGGTTGGCGGGCTATCCGTTTCTGCCACCGAACTCGGGGTTCAGCCGGCGCTTTGACCGGTGAGGTGGTGCATCAGGAACGCCCGGGCAGCACGCCAATCGCGGACGACCGTGGCGGAGCCCAAGCCGAGCACATCACTGGCCTCCTTGAGGGTCAGGCCGGCGTAGTACCGCAGCTCGACGACCCGAACCAGACGCGGCTCGACCCCGGCCAGGGCTTCGAGAGCCCGCTCGAGGTCCAGCACGTCGATCTCCGGCTCGCTCACCAGGCCGGCGTTCTCCAGCGTCACCGGCACCCGATCCCCGCCGCGCTTCTCCGATCGCCGGGCGCGCGCATGGTCGACCAGGATCCGCCGCATGGTGGTCGCCGCGAAGCCGAAGAAATGATTGCGATTGGTCCAAGTGACCCGACGACGATCGACCAGACGCAGGTAGAGCTCATTGATCAGGGCGGTCGGCTGCAGGGTCTTGGCTGAGCCTTCGTCCGCCAGGTAGATCGATGCCAGCTTGTGTAGCTCTGTCTTGACTAGCGGCACCAGCCGATCCAGAGCCTCTTTGTTGCCGTCGTTCCAGGCCAGTAGGAGATTCGTGATGTCGTTGGCCATAGCTTGATCATAGCCCGAAGCGACGGCGCGGCTATCCCGACTCGGCCCTCAGCCGGCCAATCTCGGCCAGGAGCTCGCGCGCGCTGGCGGCACGGCTCTCGCCTTCCGCACCGAGGGATTCGGCTTGAGCGAGCAGATCTCGGAAGACCGAATCCGCCTCGTCAAGCCGGCCTTGCCCGAGCAGTGCCCGCCCGAGATTGGACTGGCTCGACAAGGTCCACGCGCTACTTGAACCCGCGCGCTGTCGCCAACCTTCGAAGGCCTGTCGAGCATAACCCTCAGCAGCGACAAAGCTCTCGAGCTCGAGCTCGAAGCGCGCCAGCCAGGCCAGCCATTCGATCTTGCGATCCCTCAAGTCATCCTGGGTCTCGGCCAGTCGGACGACGCGACGCATCGGCTCCACCGCCCCCTCGGAGTCTCCTAGAGCATGGAACGTTAGCGACAAATAGACCAGAGCCGCCGCCAGGTTCGGATGGTGCTCGCCCAAGGTGCCATCGGCAATCTCGACAGCGAGCTCCAGAGTTTGACGGGCAGCGTCCAGGTTTCCCTGCCGTTGCTCGATCTGACCGCGAACATTGAGCACGGTGGCCATCCTGGGATGGCGCGGGTCGAGCGACGACTCGATGACCCTAACCGCGCGATCGATCAGCGTCTTCGCCTCGTTCAGCTGTCCTTCACCCACCAGGAAGTCGGCAAAGTTACTCAGGCACAGCGCATACTCCGCATGCTCCTCACCAAGGCTCGCTTCGAAAGTCGCCAGGGCGCGACGATAAAGCGCCTCGGCTAGACGACGCGCCTCGGCCGGCGGCGTGCTGCCCAGCTGAAGCTCGACTTGGGCCAGGTTGCTCAAGCTGGTGGCGAGCTTCGGATTGTCCTTGCCGTAGAGCTCCTCCTGCATCACGATCGCTTCTTTGAGGTAACCCTCGGCCTCCTCCGTTCGCCCTTGATCCAGCAGCAGCGACCCCAGGTTGTTGAGGGCCGTGCCCAGGACCGGGTGGGGCCCGTCGAAGAGCTGCCGCTGGGTTGCGATCGCCTCCAGAAAGAGCCTCTCGGCTTCCTGTGGATCGAAGACCTGCAGCGTCCGGGCGAGGCTCGCCTTGATCACAGTGACCTCGGGATGGAGGTCGCCGTGCAGCACCCGGAGGATCTCCAGAGCCTCTTCGTAGATCGATCGAGCCCTGGCGAAGTCGCCCCGGCGAACCCGCTCGTCGCCATGGTATTCCAGCACCTTCGCCAAAGCCTCGGGGTCGTCGCCTCGGCGCGCTTCGAGGAGCGCCTTCTCGAACAACGCCTCGGCGGCCTGCCAGTCTCCGAGAAGGTCTCGCAGATGCGCCACCCGGGCCCGAGGCAAGCCAAGGGCAACCCTCTGTCCCGATGCTCTCGCCAGATCCAGCTGCGCCAGCACCTCGCGGCAAACGACCTCGGCACGACGATACTCCGCTTGAAAGGTCAGATGCTCACACAGGCGTTCGAGACGGCGGCGCGCCTTGTCGTCCAGTCGGCTGCCGGTCGCCAGTCGGCGAGTGGCTGCGATCGACTGCCGCAAAAGCTCTTCGCCCTCGCTCAGCAGGCCGAGCTGGAAGTAGGTGTGGCCGATGGTGCTGAGCAACTCGGCTTCGAGCTCGTCATCGACCTCGCCGATCGACTGTGCGCCCTTGTCCAACAGTTCACGCGCCGTCACCTTCTCACCGCGCGCCCGATTGGGCGCCGGCAGCTGGAAGAGATCCATCAACTGGTCTGTTATGTGCTCGGCCCGCTCGAACTCCAGTTGAATCGCATCGTTCTGTTGGCTGATCTCCTGACTCTGGCTCCAGATGCGGGCCGAGAAGCCGACCAGGACCAGAAGAGCAATGGCCGCCAGACCGACGGCCAGCCGATGGCGACGAACGAACTTGGTCATCCGGTAGAGCACCGTGCCGCGCCGCGCTTCGACCGGGCGACCCTCGAGGTGTCGCCGGAGATCCTCGGCGAGCTGCGCCGCCGACGGATAGCGCTCGCTCGGCTCCTTGCGCAGGGCCCGCAGAACGATGGCGTCGAGATCACCCGATAGGCGGCGACTGAGCAGCCGGCCCTCACCGATCGGCGCCAGATCGGGCTCAGCGGTCTTAGGGTCGGCGGCACTGTGACTGGTAGCACCTGGGCCGCCAGTCCTGAGATCGCCGCTCTTGGCTGCGGCCAGGACCCGGGTTGATGGCTTCGGCGGCTCGTGGCGGCAAATCGCATCGACGATCGATTCCAGGCTACCGGCGTCGATGGTGTAGGGTCGGCGACCCGTGAGCAGCTCATAGAGCAGAAGCCCCAGGGCGTAGACGTCGGTGGCAGTGGTTACCGGCGCGGCCCGCACCTGCTCCGGGCTGGCGTACTCCGGCGTCATCGGCATGATGCCGGTTCGGGTCGGTAGGACCGTCTGCTGAAAGCTCTCCGGCCGCAGGATCTTGGCAATGCCAAAATCGAGCAGTTTGGGCTGCCCGGCTTCGGTCACCAGGATGTTGCTCGGCTTGAGGTCGCGATGCACGACCAAATTCTGGTGCGCGTATTGAATCGCGCCGCAGACCTTGGCCACCAGGGTCAGTCGTTGGTCGATGGTCAACCGACGGCGACGACAGAAGGTGTCGATCGGCAGGCCGCGAACGTACTCCATGACCAGAAACGGCCGGCCATCCTGGGTGGTACCGCCATCGAGCAGCTTGGCGATGCAGGGATGCTCGAGATTGGCCAGGATCTGGCGCTCGCTGCGAAACCGTTGCAGCAGCTCACCACCAGCCTGATCCTGACGCAGGATCTTGACCGCCACCTCCTTGCGATAGGTATCGTCGTCGCGGTGGGCCCGAAACACCTTACCCATACCGCCCTCGCCGATCGGCTCGAGCAGCCGATAGGGTCCGACGTGGGCGGGGGTCGCCTCCGGCGACTTCTCAGGTGTCTTGCCGAGCCGAACGATCGGCTTCTCGAGCAGGGTCTCCCCCTCGTCGTAGGACACCAGCATAGCCTCGACATCGCGCCGCAGACCGACGTCGGAGCATTGGCGCTCAACGAAAGCCGCACGCTCCTCGGGCGGCAGCTCGAGGGCCGCATCGAGCACTCGGCGGACCGCCTGCCAGCGCTCAGGGGTCATCGGTTGGAGCCTCCATCAGAGACACAGCAAGGTGTATCGGTCACCGCGATGATCCATTTCCGGCCGCCTTTGCGCCCTAAAATCAGATGGAGGATCGTCACCCGGGAACACATCATCTCTAGAGGTCTATCATGAGCAAGTTCGTCGTTCCCCTGCAGATCGTCGTCTGCCTACTCGCCCTGGCCACGGTCCCGGCGCGGGGCGAGACCGTGTATGAGCTTCAACTGAACCCCGAGATCGAATCTACACCCTTGAACCTGGGGCCTTGGCTGGTCGAGCCTGGTGCGACTTATCAGGTCACGGTGGTCTCGCCACCGAGCCTCGGCACCCTAATCGGTGAGGTGTATCACCCCTCGGCTGACTTTTGGCAGGCCGGGGGCGATCGCCTGACCGTGCAAATCAGCACGTCTGCGGGGACGATCGAGCTCTACACCTTGCTTCTCTCACCGATGCAGTACACGCCCAGCGCGGGTACCGAAGCCGATTTCGAATTCTGTGACCTGCTGGTTTCCGAGCTCTGCTTGCCTGACGGCTGGGACGTCCAAAACGCCAACGGGCTGATCAGCCTCAATGAGGCGAGCCCTTTGGCAGGCAACCGGAGTCTGGAAGCCTGGAGCCCGACCTCAAACGCCTCGGGATACGTCAACGAGCTGAGCCACCATGGCGGTGGCGGCTCGAGCCAATCCGGTTCCGGCATGATCCGCATCGGGCCACCTCCCGGCGACCGCTCGCTCGAGGAAGTCACGATCGCCAGGTTGGGTGAGCTCGCGTTGCGAGTCGTCCCGGTCGACGGCCAGTTCTATCTGCAAGGCCAAAGGACATCTTGCCCGAGCTGCACAGCGATGCGACCGGTGCCCTCCGATTCGTTGATTCGCTTCGACGTCTGGGCAGGCAAGAAAGCGATCGGTCCCACCAACCCAATCGACTACCCGGCCCCCTGGGGCTGGCGCCTGACGCTGGAGCCCGAGGGCCAGCCCGCGGTCACCGACTGGGTCGACGGCGAAGCCGTCGCCGAGAAGTGGATGGTCGGTATCGTGGACTCGATCGGTATGGCCGGTTTCTACGTCACCTACGACGAGCTCGTCTCGGTCGTCGACGAGGTCGAGTACTTGCCGATCGGCGGCCGCGCCGACGGGTTCGAGAGCGCCGCCCTCAGCGGTTGGGAGCTCGACGGGCCGACCGCTGTCGTCGGTAAAGCTGCGGCGCACGGCCTATGGGGCCTGTCCATCAACATCGACGACCTCAGAGTCTTGAGTCGGGCCATAGACGCCGTCGTCATCGACAATAGCCCGGCGCAAGCCACCTCTCTCACCGGACTCCTCCATGTGAACACCGTCGACCTCGATCTGGAGAACTATGAGGCCATCCGGTTGGTCCGCGGCGCCAGCGGCGACTCCATGAGCGGCAACCGGCACTTGAGCCTGGTGCTCAAACGTTTCGATGGCCAGTACCGCATCCAGGCGCGGGCCAAGAGCGACAGCGGGGCTTGGCACGGGACACCGTGGCACCCGTTGACCGGGAACGAGCACGACCTGGTCGTGCGATGGAATCAAAGCAGCGGCCCGGGCTCGAACGACGGCGAAATACACCTGTGGGTCGGGGGCGTCCTGGTCGGCTCGAAGCTGGGTATCGACAACGACAGCCGGGTGATCGAAAGCGTTGCCTTCGGTGCGCACGAGCCGAACCTGAACTTCAGCCATACGATCCGCGGCGATCTCTACCTGGACGACTTGGCGTCCTTCTCCAGCGACTAGCTGTAGGCGCTAGATCGCGCCGGCTTGGCGCAGCGCGTGCAACGAGCTCTCGGTGAGCTCGTTGTCGCGCGTCCGGTGGGTGGGCATATAGCCCACCGCCGGGGCGAGGAGACGTGCGGTCCACCGCGGGTGCGCCGGCGCGGTCTCATCCACCAGGGCGACGGCATACTTGAATTGGTGGTACTCAGCCCCTTTGGCCGCCAGGTGCCGACGCAGACGCTGGCGGAAGCCAGCAGCCTGCTGCGGATAACGCTCGAGGAAGGCGCGGGCGGCGCCCGGGTCGCCGTCCTGAAAGAGCTCGTCGAGACTTCCCGGCGGCTCTTTGACCCCCTCGCCGAGGTTCTCGATACCCGGACCCTGCATGGCAATCGCGTCGCGCGCGAGCAGCATGTCGCGCATCTCGGGTACCCAGGACGCGGCTTGCAGTAGAAGAAGGTGCCGATTGCGCGCACTCCGGGTCGCGCGCCAGGCATGGCTAAGGGACCAGACCTCGGTGACCGCATGGACGGCGCGGATCGCCTCACCGGACTCGGGATCATTCGACTTGCGTCGCAGCCACAGCTCGGCAGCTCCGAGGCGTGCCGCGTCCCACAGCGTTTGCGCGCTGGCGCCATCACGAGCCGCCTGAATCATGGTGTTGTGGGCGTTCTTATAGTCGCCGGTCAGCAGGGATCGCAGGACTGCGACGCTGGTCTTCGGATCGGTCCCTTGGCGAGCGAGCCAGCCCTCCGGGAACGACGCTTCGACCGTCACCGCGTGCTCGTAGGCCCGGATCAGAGGCCCTTCGCGGCCCTGGCCAACCAGGCCGTAAACCAACGACCGGGCCACCGGCTCGGCATAGCGCCAGTCGATACGCCGCAGCACCGCTTCGGTCATCGCTCCATAGACGATCTTGTGGCCCAGGTACGCCATGCAGCGGGCACTATAGGGCCACAGAATCTCGTACAACGACTTTCGATCGAGGTAGGGCAGCAGCCCGACGATCGCCCGATCGGCCCGCGCCTCGTCCCACGTGTCCAGGGCAGTGATCAGCTCCCGCCGCGCCGCCGCTTCGCTGGTGAAGGCGACTTGGGGTGCCGGCGGCAGCACCCAATCCTCGCCGCGCTCCCGCTGGGTTGCCTTGAACGCATCGAGATTCCATAGCGCAACGAGCCAGGCTTCCTTGGGTGAGGTCGCCATCTCGACCAATCGATACGACGCTTCGACGGTCATCACCGAATGCAGGTTGTTGCCCACCGGACGCGGCTGGACGTCGTGCACGCCGGCCAGGAAGGTCGCTCCCAGCAGATTCCGCGGCCCGGCCCCCCGACCGATGGCGTCGGCAGCCAGCGCCAAGATCTCGCGTCGCGGTGTCTCGCGGATCCGCCGAGCGAGGTCAGTGAGACGATCGGTCGGCACCTCAGGGCCGGCGAGAAGCGCCGGCGGACGCAGCCAGACGCCAGCTGCTCCGAGTCCCAATCGAGCGATGGCCTGGCGCCGGTTCATGGCACCATGTTACGCCTAGGTGGAGCACCGGTTCGCGCTGCACCCGTACGGTTACCAACCTTTGACAACAGGAGGCTTGCACTCCGACCGACGGCTCGGCCTTTCGATGGCAAGCGCTATCGATCGATCCAAGAAGGCGTTGTCGAGGCCTCCGGGACGTGGCGCGCCCTCGGAATGCGGTAGGATCTCGTGGCGCAAGACACTGACCGAACCCACCGACTCTGCCTTCCTCTTTGGAGACCTCCGTGACCCTCGAATCCCCCGTGGACCACCGGGCCCTGATGCACCGGGTGCAGGAGATCGTCGACGAGATCGGCCGCGGCGACGAAGCGACCGTGACCGTGCACCTGGCCGCCGATCAGATTATCTCGCGACTGCGTGGTGAGCTCGGTATCTGGGGCGGCCGGCTGTACGAGCGCGACGGCGATGAGTACGTGCTGCGCGCCACCTTTCCCGACGCCCGCGAGGTGGAGCGTGAAGTCCGCATCCCGCGCACCTACGAGCCGATCGAAATCTGCCTGATGCGCGGCTCGACCTACATGTCAGCCGACGACCCGCGGCTCAACGCCGAGATCGAGGCGGCCTTGGGGGTGAAGGAGTTCGCCGCGGTGGAGGTGGGCAACGAGCGCTACCTGCTGGGCTTCGATGTCGTGCCCGGGAGCGACCGCGAAGACGTGCTCTTCTCCCTCGGCGTGGTGCGTCACAGCATCAATCAGCGCATCTACCAGCAACATGTGGACGATATCTTCCTGCAGGCGAAGCAGATCCAGAACTCGATCATGCCACCCTCGGCACCGAGCCTGGAGAACTTCGATATCGCCGGCCGCAGCGACTCGCTGGAGAGCGTCGGTGGCGACCTCTTCGACTACATCCCGATCAACGACAAGATCCTCGGCCTCGCCATCGCCGACGCGTCCGGCCACGGTCTGCCAGCAGCACTACAGGTGCGCGATATCTACGTCGGTCTGCGCATGGGCCTATCGCGCGACTACAAGATCGTCCGCACCCTGGAGCGGCTCAATCGCATCATCCACGACAGCACCCTGACCAGCCGCTTCGTCTCGATGTTCTACGGTGAGCTCGAGCGCAACGGCGTCCTGATCTACATCAACGCCGGTCATCCACCGCCATTCCATCTTGCGGCGGACGGCTCGGTGAGCTATCTGCAGGAGGGCGGCCCGGTGGTCGGTCCGTTGCCCGACGCAACCTATGATCGCGGCTACGTCCACCTGCAGCCGGGGGACATGCTGGTCGCCTACACCGACGGCATCACCGAGGCTCCCCGCGCCGGTGCCTCGTCGCAGGACACCGACGAATACGGAGCGGAGCGGCTCCTCGAGGTCGCACGCGCCAACCAGGGGCGGACGGCGAACGAGGTGATCGAGGCCATCTTCGCCAGCCTTGAAGAATGGAGTGGCGGCGACGCAGCGCAGGACGACCGCACGGTGATCGTGGTGGTCTGCCCACCGCGCTGAGGCACCGTGCTGTAGCGCTCGAGTGCTTGGGCTAGAGTGCTTGGGCTACAGTGCTCGAGTTACAGTGCTCGATCTCCCGAGCTGAGCTTCTGAGCTGAGGCGCCTATCGGCGGCTGATGACCATTGGTCGATTTTCTTGATCTGATTTTGCCCCGTTTGTCGCCAAAGTAAGTGGGGGCCGATAACTGAGAGCCCACTTCTCACCCTGGTTCACGGAGATCTCGATGCACAAGACCGTCCTCTCGTCGATCGTTGGTTTCGCTTTGACCCTGGCAGCGGGCTCCACAGTCTCAATGGCATCCGCCAGCGCCGACTTGTCCCAGCCGACCTCAGCGGCCGCTGAGTCCACGAAACCAGACGGGTCGACAACGGTCGCAGATTCGATCGGCGAGCATCTCCGGCAGCTGGATCGCAAGCTCCATCACCAGCTGCGAGTCATCGAGCGGCGAGGGGTCGACGATCCGGCGCAGCAGAGCGAAGAGATCCGACGCTTCGGTCACCACCTGCGACAGATGGAAGGGCGGATCCGAGGTCTCGGCTCGCCCGCGAGAAAGATCCTGAGCGACAAAGCACAGGCGATCGGCCGCAAGCTGAAAGCGCTCGAGCGCGCCACCCAGCTTGGCCCACCCAGCAAGACCGAGGATCGCGGTGCCGAGTCGGCCGTCCGGATCCCGCTCGTCAAGGGTGTGCCGGCCACCGACGACTGCGCCAACGCCATGGCGATCGGCGACGGCACCTTCCTCGGCACCACCGTCGGCGCCACCAACGATGGCGCGGCGACCTGCGGCGGCGCGGCGGCGCCCGACGTCTGGTTCCGCTACAGCTCGCCGGTGGGTGGCCGGATCTACTTCGATACCCTGGGCTCCGAATTCGACACGGTGCTCTCGTTGCATGCGAGCTGTCCGGGCACCGAGCTGAGCCAGCTCACCTGCAACAACGATTCGACCGGGCTCCAGTCGGCGCTGGATTACTTCCTCTTGCCTGGGGACGAGGCGTGGGTTCGCGTCAGTGGCGCAGGCGGGGCCACCGGCCAGTTCACCCTGCACGTCGGCGCCGGCGGCGCCGCGTCGGGCCGTCTCACCGATCGCGCCACCGGCGCGCCCATCGCCTCGGCTGGCGTCCAGTTCCTCCAGACCCAGGGTTATTCGAGCTTCTCGGCCACGACTGATCCGCAAGGCAACTACACCGTGACCGGCATGCCGGGCGGCTCCTACTACGCGATTGCCGGCACGTCGACCAACTTCATCGCCGAGCTGTTCGACGACTTGCCTTGCCCCGAGGCCCAGTGTGACGTGAGCCTCGGCACGCCGATCGACGTCACCGTCAACGAGATCACCATGGGCATCGACTTCGCGCTCGACTTTGGCGGCTCCATCGCCGGCACCGTGACCGATGCGAACACCGGCGAGCCGCTCGCTAATCTGGCCCTCCAGCTCACCGGCGAGCAAGGGCAAGATCTGGACTTCAGGCCGACGAACGAGGCGGGTGAGTACGAGTTCAACGGCCTGCCGCCCGGCAGTTACTTCGTCAGTACTACGAGCAACGGCCTCTATCGGGACGAGCTCTTCGACGACTTACCTTGCCCGGTCAACTCGTGCGATCGGACGTCCGGCACGCCGGTCCAAGTCGCCCTCAGTCAAACGACGACCGACATCGATTTTGCCCTCGATCTCCTGGGATCGATTGCAGGCGTCGTGACCGAAGAAGCCACCGGCGAACCGATTCCTTTCCTCCGGGTCGAGGTCGAGGATGCGACCTCGGGCTTCTCGACATCCGGCCAGACCGACGAAGCGGGTCGTTACATGATCGGTGGACTGGCCACCGGCGACTACTTCGTCCGCACCCGGAGCTTCACCGATTTCTTGGACGAGCTCTACGACGACGTCCCCTGTCCGACCTTCACCTGCAATCAGGAGCTCGGTACGACAGTGGCGGTGGAGCTGAGCTCGACGACTCCGGACATCGATTTCGCCCTCAAACAGCTCGGTGCCATCTCGGGCACCGTGACCGACGAGGTGAGCGGCGAGCCGCTGCCTTTCTTCCTCGTCGAGGCGGTCAGCGGGTTGGGCTTTGGCGCCGCGTTTACCGACGCTGCCGGTCACTACACCGTGGGTTCCCTGCTACCGTCCGACGAGTACTACGTGCAAACCGCTGAGGCCTCCGAGTATCAAGACGAGCTCTACGACGACATCCCCTGCCCGACCTTCACCTGTGTCCGCGAAACTGGCACACCGGTGCCAGTCAGCGTCGAGACGACGACAGAGGGTATCGACTTCGCCCTCGACCGACTCGGATCGATCGCCGGAACCATCACCGATCAGGCGACCGGCGAGCCAATTCCGTTCGCCCGAGTGCGGGCGCAAGATACGTCCGGTCTGTTCAGCGACTCGGCCACCGCAGACGAGGCGGGCAACTACCTGATGACCCGGCTGGTCCCCGGCTCCCACTACGTGCTGACGGAGGAATTCGTCAACTTCCGAGACGAGCTCTACGACGACATCCCCTGCCCCTTCGGGATCTGTGACTTGACCACCGGAACGCCGGTCGAGACAAGCCTGGGAACGACCACGGAAGGTATCGACTTCGCCCTCGATCGCTTCGGCGCGATTACTGGAACGGTCACCGACGAAGCGACGGGAGAGTCGCTGGAGTTCTACACCGTGCGGCTGCAAAACGAGGACGGCTCCTTCAGTGCCGTGACCTCGACCAACAGCGACGGGCAGTACCGCTTTGACAACCTGGCGCCCGAAGCCCTCTTCGTGTCGACCGACGGCGGCTCCGCCTACCAGGACGAGCTCTACGACAACATCCCTTGCCCCAACAACTCCTGTAGTCCGATCGGGGGTATGCCCGTCGTAGTCGAGCTCGGCACGACGACCGAAGGCATCGATTTCGCTCTCCGGATCGGTGGCGTCATCACCGGCTCCGTGCGCAGTGCGGCGGGCAACGAACGGATTACTGGGGATGTCTTCTTGTGGGATGCCGCGGGCGGTCTGGTTCTCAGTACCTTCTCCGATTTCGACACCCCCTATCGGTTCCAGGGCTTGGCTGCGGGGCCGTACTTCGTCTCGACCAGCTTCTTCCGCGACGAGAGCGGCAATACGAGCTACAACGACGAGCTCTTTGATGACATCCCCTGCCCCTTGGAGTCTTGCGAGGTAACGACCGGCACGCCTGTTGTCGTGAGCCTCGGCGAGACGACGCCTGCCATCGACTTCGAGCTCTCACCCATGATCGAGCCGACCTGCGTCCCGTCGCCGACCGTGTTGTGCCTGAATCAGGATCGCTTCCAGGTAGAGGTCAGATGGCGCACCGTGATGGGCCAGACCGGCGACGGCCAGGGCGTCCAGCTGACCAGCGATACCGGCTATTTCTGGTTCTTCGACCCGCTCAATGTGGAGCTGATGGTCAAGGTGCTCGACGGCTGCTTCGACCCCTTCGATAGCTTCTGGGTCTTCGCCGGCGGCCTGACCGACGTCGAAGTCGATCTCACCGTCACCGACACGGTGACCGGCGAGGTCCGCACCTACGGTAACCCTCTCGGCTCGGCCTTCGCGCCGATCCAGGACTTCAATGCCTTCGCCGGCTGCGACGCGGCGGGTACGGTCGCCGGGCCGGGCCTCGCGCCGGCAAGGCCGATCGATCCGGCCCGCGCTATGGCGCGAGACGTCGAGCGCCTGGCCGCCGCCCTGGCCGTGCCGAGCTTCACCGGGATCGATCTTCAGCCCCTCGCGGCCGAGGCACCCACCCCCACCAAGAGCCCCGGCACCTGCGTCCCCGATGCCACCACGCTGTGCCTTAACGAAGGGCGCTTCGCCGCCACCGCTCTGTGGGACACCGGCGACGAGGTCGGCGACGGTCAAGCCGTCCTCCTCACCGGCGACACCGGCTACTTCTGGTTCTTCTCGCCCGACAACGTAGAGGCAGTGGTCAAAGTGCTGAACGCCTGCGACTTCGGGTCGTTCGACAACTTCTGGGTCTTCGGCGCTGGCCTGACCGAAGTGAAGGTCACCTTGCGGGTCACCGACACCGAGACGCAGGAATCCCAAGAGTGGGTCAATCCTCAGGACACCCCTTTCCAGCCGATCCGCGAGACGGACTCTTTCATGACCTGCCCTTAGGCTGAATCGAACCAACGCAGCCCCTGAGATCCTCCGCGCTATAAGAGCCGACGGGCGTTCGAGAAGAGGCGTTCCTCACCTATAGGGAACGCCTCTTGTGTTTCCAGAATGCCGTCCAGACCGGTGAGGTGAACCTTAGCTTGTGACGGGTTCTATCTCTCGACACCCCTTTCTGCGCTGTTCCCATCGAAGTCCGAAAGGCGGCCGGCCATCGGACGCGATGGTCGATCCGGCCGCTCCAACGCTTGCAGAAAGGGGAAGAGACCATGGCTCGATCATGCCAACTCGCAAACATCCGCAGACTCTTCATCGTCAGCTTGATTCTGATCGCGGGGACCGCGGCCGCCCAGGTGCCCCAACCGGTCTTTCCGCCGTGGATCCAGTTCACCGATCAGACCTCGACCCGGCTCAACCTGCTGCCGGGTGGCCTCAACGACACCTGGGAGAAAGACATCGCCACCGGCGACTTGGATCAGGACGGGCGCACCGACGTGGTCGTGGTGCGCAAGAAGGCGTTCTCCTTTCCGGGCGCGGCCAGCGACCTCCTGCTGATGAACTTGGGCGGGGTCCTGACCGACTCGACAGCCCTCTTCGCGCCCGGGTTCTACAACATCACCACCGACGCCCGCGACGTGGTGATCGACGACTTCGATCTCGACGGCTGGCTGGACGTGGTGGTCGCCACCACCTTCGTTAGCCCGCAGCCCAATGCCCTGCAGCAGCTGCGCTACTACCGCAACCTGGGCCGCAACGCCGCCGGCAACTGGCTCGGCCTGCGCGACGAGTCGGCGGTACGGATCCCGCTGCTCGATCTGTCGATGCCGCCGCTCAACTCGAAACAGCAGTTCTGCGCCGTGGCCAGCGGCGACCTCACCGGCGACGGCCTGCCGGAGCTCTACCTGACCAACTACGACAAAACCGGCACCGCGGTCGACGTGCTGCTGCACAACATCGGCTTCGGTCTCTTCCAGGACGCCAGCGCGGCGATGCTCAATCGTCGCAACTCGGCCTTCGGCACCGGCGTGGAGTTGGTGGACATCGACGGCGACGGCGACCGGGACGTCATCAAGACCTCTGCCCAGCACCCCGTAGCGCCGTGGAAC
>JBCCGX010000101.1:0-14405 GCA_039029035.1 Acidobacteriota bacterium
CATGGTGGAGATGATGACCGCGTCGCCGGTGCTCGAGCCGTCGCGGCGGGTGACCCGGTCGAGGGTCACGTTGCCGCCCATGGACGAGCCGTCGAGATCACCGTAGATGTCGCGCAAGGTCACCTTGCCACCCATGGTGGAAACCTTACCGTCGAGCTCCGCATCGGTGACTCGAACGTTACCGCCCATGGTCTCGAGCTCGGCAACACCTTTGACTCGGTGGAGCTCGATCTCGCCCCCCATGGTCTCGCCCTCGAAGCGCCCTTCGACGTCCGAGATGTGGATGCCGCCACCGCTCGACTCGATCTCGACATCGAAAGTCAGCGGTACCTGGATCTCGAAGCGTACGTTCAGCGTCCAGTCACGCCGCCGGTCGGCGGCTTCGGACTCGACCACGATGGTGTCTCCACGGCGCTCGGCCGACACTCGGTAGCGCTCCGGGTGGCGCGCCATCGCCCGAACCGCTACCGCGTCTCGGTTCCAGCCCTGGATGGTGACTTTGCCGCCGGTCTCGAGGTCCAAACGTAAGCGCTCACCGGGGCTGGCCGCCAGCTCTTGATCCAGGAGCTCGGCCGTGGCGGGGAAGGCGAGTGGCAACAGGCACAGAGTGCAAGCGAGGTATCGAATAACAGCTTCTCGAGTCATCATGGTCTTTGACCTTTCAGAGCGTTGGTGTTCGTTGGCGTCGGTGCTATCTGGTGTCGGTGTCAGCTGGTGAAGGCACTACAGCGAGTTCAGGTGGCTCGCAGCTCGAACCCGGAGGGCGTTGCCGGACTCCGGACGACCAGCCTCGACCGCCTCGAGCAGGCGTTCGGAGGAGATGCCACCGGCGGTCAGGATGTCGATGGCGACCAGGCGCATCTGCACCGAGTCCTCTTCTTCGAGCACCCGCAGGCAGGCCTCTTCGATCGTCGGATCGGGAGCGGCTCGGGCGAGGCGCTCCTGGGCCTGCATGCGAACGGCGACACTCGGATCTTCGAGCATCGCCTGGATCAAGGCCTGCCGGATCCGCGGCGCCAGGGTCTCACCGGTCGGCGAAACGAAGCCAGTCTGGGAGATCGCGTGCAGGCGACCGCCCAGGTCCGAACCGCCAAGGATGGACTGCACCAGGGCTTCGGTCACCAGCGGATCACTGGTCGGCCGCACCAGCTCGAGGTGGGTCGCCAGATCGAAGCTCAGCGCCACCGTCGAGGCGTCGATCTCGCGCACCCGAACGTTCTCGAAATCGTACGGGCTGAAATCGCCGTGCGCTGCCAGCGCCGCCAAGCTGAGTGGCGCAGCGGCGGTGCCGTCTGCCCGGCCGGCTCGGCCGGCCCACCAGCCGAGACTGAGCAGAGCGGTCGCGAGCCCCGCGGCCAGAGCTGGCCGCCAGGCCGTTATCGACCACCGACCGAAGCGCGGCGAGGCGGTGCGGGTTCGCCCTTCGAGGGCGAGCTCGGTCTGTACTCTGCGGCGCATGGCCGAGAAATCGTCGCTCTCTGGCGCACTCTCGGGCGATTCCCACTCCGTCAGTCGGGCGTGCAGATCAAACAGCTCGGAGCACGCCTCGCAGTGTCGTAGATGGGCCAACAGTCGCGCCGTCTCGATGTCGGCGAGATCGCCCGCTACAAGGTCTTCCAGCCGTTCCCGCGCGTCGCCGCAGTCGATCGTGTCGTTTCGGGTCATCGTCAGATCCTCGGAGGAGTTCTCAGGCCGCAGCCTCGGCGACCGCGGCGCGCAGGCTTCGCACGCCCTTGAAAAGCAGTTGTTTGGCCATCGATTCGCTGCAGTCGAGCACCTCGGCGATCTCCCGCACGCGCAAGCCTTGGAAGTAACGCAACGAGATGGCCATTCGGTAGCGCGGCCGCAAACGCTCGAGGCCGCGCAACAGCTGACGCTGCTGATCCCCGCGATCGAAATCCGCCTCCGGTCCCGGCCTTGGGCTCGGCAGATCGAGCTCGGCATCCATCGGCTGTTGGCCACGGTGACGGTCATGGCGCCGCTGCCAGTTGACCCCCTCGTTGAAGGCGATGCGCATCAGCCAGGCCTTGAAGTGGCTCTCCGGGCCGAGGCGGTCGAGGCCGCGAAAGGCCTTCAGAAAGATGTTCTGCGTCAGATCGAGGCCACTTTCCCGGTCACCGCCGAACGACACGGCGACCTTGTAAACCAAGCGCTCGTAGCGCCGCATGAGCTCTTCGAAAGCTTCGGGCTCACCGGCCCGGGCGCGCTCGACGAGTCGCTGATCGAGTCGGCGGGCTCGGCCGCCGGAGTGGTCTTGGCTGCTAGGCATCGCGTTGTCTCTACCTCATCAAACAACGCGATGGGGAAAAAGTTATCGCTGGCGCCGAAAAAACTCGCCCCGAGCTCCCCTCAGCGCGTCGCGACCCACAAGAGACGAAGCAGCCAGACCCCGAGAATACCGACCAACGGCGACGTCACCAGCCCCGGGAAGTAACCTCCGGAGGCGACGGCGAGCAAAGGATGGGCGATTCCGTTGGCCGCCATGCCGAGGGCAAAAAACCAGGTCGGCAAGAGGGCTAGCCGCCACCCCGCGACCAGTCCGAGGGCTGCCAGGATCCAAAGGGCGACCCAAACGATATTGAAAGCGACCCAAAGATCTATCGACCAGGGAACCAAGCCGAAAAACTCTGGAAATCGGATGTAGAACTCGCCCAGTAATTCCTCGATCGAATGGAAGCACTGTGCCGCGATACCGATCAACAGCCAACGAGCGAGCCGGCTGCGGTCGCCGGAGCTCTTGCGCCTCCATGGGCGTACCCAGGTCAATACCACGGAGACAGCGAGCAGGAGACTCAAACCTCCGGTGCCGCGCAGAAAGCTACCGAGCTCTTCTCCCATCACCCATCAGGATAACAAACCGCAGAATAGCAAGCCGTTTAGAACGAGCAGCAGCCCGCAGCTGTCGCCGCGGGCCACTCTTTCCATCGTTCACTGGCTCACTTCGGCTCACCGCACCTGAGCCAAAGCGAACCGAACGCTAACGAACTACAGGCAGCTCCAGCTCTGCTGTTGGCTGCTGGGGCACTGCACCGAGCAGAAAGGACCGGGGCAACTGCACTGGCAGGTCATGATGTGAACCGTCTGCCCTGCCGGGCAGAGTCGTCCGAGGGGGCCTTGGGTGCAACCCTGCCAGCCGGTATCGACGACCTGGCATGGCCCTGGGTTACAGTTCGGGCCGGCACACTGCGTGACCGCCGGGCAAGCCATCCGCGAGGCGCCGCCAGCCTTCTGTTGAAAATTCACCAAGCGCGCGCCTTGCGCCACCTGATCGCGGGCCATCTTTTCAGCCTGTATTGCGAACTGCGGCTGCCAACTGTCCACCAGAGCATCGACCGAGGGATCCGAAACCTGGACAGCGAGCTGCGCCTTGGGCGCCTCGGCTGATTCGTCCGCCGGCTTGTTTTCTGCCAACGCGACCGTGGAGACGAGAACCATACAGAAAAGAATCAATGCCTTCTTCATGGAGAACTCCTTTTCATTCACATGATGCTCGGTGCCAGAAGCCGCGGCCTATCCGAGGCCAGACACCTAAGCCCTGCTTCGAGACAAACCTTTACTTTGTGATACACCACCCCTTTCTGACGGCCCTAAAGACGCCGGGCCCATGTCGACTTCCCAGGCTCAAAGACGAAACGATCGCGCTTTGAATTGATCGTTTCAGGCCCGCCGCCTGGCACCGCCCGCCTCTTCCCGAACCTTTCTAGCGGACCAATTTCCTGCTTCGGCCCTATATGCGAAAAAGCATCTCGATTTCCTTCATCGAGATTTGAATCTGATACAATTAGACTTCCCCGAACCTCTTGATGGGCAGAAAGATACAGTCTCCGGAAGGAGACAGTCTCCAGAAGGAGACAGTCTCCGGAAAAACATAGTCTCAGCCTCCTCGAAGATCGGGTATCGACTTCGCCGAGCCTTCAACCTGGGAGTTCATCATGTCGTCGATCCAAGCTGCAGCCGAGCCTTCTACAGAAGCCGAGTCCTCGACCTACGCCTCTCCGGGAGAGGTCACCAACCTCCTGCAGGCCTGGCGCGCCGGGGATCGTGGCGCGCTGAAGAAGCTCTTCCCGATCGTCTATGACGAATTGCAGGATGTCGCCCGGCGCTGCTTGCGCAACGAACGCCCGGGGCATGTGCTGCAAACCACCGCCCTGGTGCACGAGGCTTACCTGCGCCTCACCGGTGCTGACCTGAACTGGCGCGACCGCGATCACTTCTTCGCCATTGCCACCCGCCTGATGCGGCGCGTCCTGGTGGAGCTGGCGCGCGAGCAGAAGGCGCTGAAGCGGGGCGGTGGCGCTTTCACCATGCAGCTCGACGACGATGTGATGGGCCAGCAGCCGGCCGCCGAAGTGCTCGAGCTCCACGAGGCGCTGCGGCATATGCGGAGCATCCACCCACGCGAGAGCCGAGTCCTCGAGCTGCGTTTCTTCGGCGGCCTGAAGATCGCCGAGGCAGCCCGCGTCCTCGGTGTCTCGCCGACCACCATCGAACGCGATCAGCGCTTCGCCTGTGCCTGGCTGGCCCGTGAGTTGAACCGCCGGGGCAACGATGACGCTGCAAAACGATGAGCGCTGAGAACCGGCGAGAGAGCGCCGAGAGCAGCAGACAGAGCGCTGAGCGCGGCCGAAAAATCAAAGACATCTTCCAGGCCGCTCTCGAGCAATCGCCCGAGAATCGCCCGGTGTTTCTCGCCGAGGCCTGCGCTGGGGACAACGATCTGCAGGCCGAAGTCGAGTCCCTGCTGCTCTGGGACGTGAAAGCGGCAGATCGCATCGACTCGCTGGAAGGCGCCATCGCCTCCGTCGCGGCCGAGGCCAACGCCAGGCCGGCGGCCGGAGAGGCCTTCGACATCGGCGCCTATCGCGTGCTGCGCGAAATCGGCCAAGGGGGACTCGGCACGGTCTACCTGGCCGAGCGCGCCGATGAGCAGTATCACCAGCAGGTGGCGATCAAGGTCGTCCGTCGCGACCGTATCGACGCCGATCTCTTGCAGCGTTTTCGCCAGGAGCGCCAGATCCTGGCGCAGCTCGATCATCCCTGGATCGCTCGCCTGCTGGACGGCGGCACGACTGACGATGGCCTGCCCTACGTTGTGATGGAGCACATCGAAGGCGAGTCGATCGATCGCTACTGCGACCGCCACAAGCTGTCGATCGACGCCCGTCTCGAGCTCTTCCGCCAGGTGTGCTCGGCGGTCCACTACGCGCACCAGAACCTGGTGATCCACCGCGACATCAAGCCGTCGAACATCTTGGTGACTAGGGAGGGCACCCCCAAGCTGCTGGACTTCGGTATCGCCAAGCTGCTCGATTCCGACACCGACGACACGCTCGCGGCCGGCAGCGGCCCGGATCCGACACGCTTCGAGACCCTCACCGGCCTCGCCCCCTTGACGCCGCATTACGCCAGTCCTGAGCAGTTCCGCGGCGAGCCATTGACCACGGCTAGCGATGTCTACTCGCTCGGCATCCTGCTCTACCGCCTGGTGAGCGGCCATTCGCCCTACCAATTTCCAAGCCGCCGGTCGCAGGATTTCGAACGCATCATTTGCGAGACCGAGCCGGAGCGGCCGAGCACCGCGATCCTCACCCGGCACGATGACCCTGGCGGCCCCCTTTCCCGAGCCCAGATCTGTGCCGACCGTGAGAGCACACCGGAGAAGCTCCGCAAGCGGCTCGTCGGAGACCTCGACAACATCGTCTTGATGGCACTGCGCAAGGAGCCGGAGCGGCGTTATGCCTCGGCCGAACAGCTGGCGGAAGATCTGCGCCGCCATGCCGAACAGCTACCGGTGATCGCGCGTCCCGCCACGGCGCTCTATCGCGCCGGCAAATTCGCCGCCCGCCACCGCCTGAGCCTGGCGATCGCCGCCTCTGTTCTCTTGCTGTTGAGCGCTCTCGTTGCCGGTTACACACGCTTGCTCGGACAGGAGCGGGATAGGGCCGAGGTGGAGGCCGCCACCAAAACCGCGGTGGTCGACTACCTCACCGGCCTCTTCGGCGAGCTCGACCCCGACCATCGCGCCGACAGCCAGGGCCTTTCCGCCCTCGAGCTGCTCGACCTCGGCGCCGAGAAGATCCGCGACGAACTGACCGAGAGCCCGGCGATCCAGGCCGAAGTGATGGATGAGATCGGCAAGGTCTATCGCGATCTGCGCGACTTCGAACGGGCCGAGTCGATCCTCCAAGACGCCTTGACTCTCCGGCAACGGCACTTTGGCCCCCGTCATCCGGACGTTGCCGAAAGCCTCAACACGCTGGGCGAGGTCCAATACTGGCTCGCTCGGTTGCGCGGCCAAACCGATAAATTCGAGCCCGCTGCCCGTCACCTACGGCAAGCCGCCGCGATCTACGCCAGCGTACTCGACGAACATGATCCTGCCACCCTACGCAACCTCAACAACCTGGCCGTCCTCGAGCGTCGACAGGAGAACTACGAGGAAGCCGAGGAACTCTTCCGACAGCTGTTGGCCAAGCAACGCAGCCTGGCCGAGCCGCCGATCCTCGACATCGCCACGACGCTGCACAACCTGGGGGTGGTTCTCGGATGGTTGGAGCGTTACGAAGAAGCCCTCGAGCACTATGACCAGGCCATCGCGATCAAGAACGAACATCTTGGCGAAGGCAACCAACAGACGGCCGAGACCCTCGCCAGTCTCGCCAGCCTGCACTTTCGCCGGGGTGAGTACGCCGCTGCGGCGGAAGGTTTCGCCCAGGTCCGCACCATTTTTCGGCGCCTGCTCGGCGATCACCACATCGATGTCGCCCGAGTGACGTTTCGCCTGGCTCAGGCACACGAAGGAGAGGGACAGCCCGAGCGGGCCGCAGAGCTCTACCGCGCAGCGATCGCGATTCTCGAGGCGATCGACCCAACCAACTCTCAACTCGAGGGCTGGCGCGAAGCGCTGGCTGCCCTGCACCTCACCAATCCGGATCCTTGATGCCGTTGTCCAGCCCCCGCAGGGTAGAGACGATGAAATCGGGATCGCGGGCGGTCAGAAAGTCGAGCGAAGTCAGGGACACCTTGTACGACGGCGCGCAGGTTGCGGAAGCAGTACCCTGGATGGCGAAGTAGTTGCCGTATTCGGCGAAGGTCCGATTGTTTACCGGAGCCATCATCTCGGCACCGCCGAGGGTCTCGATAATGATGTTGAAGTCGGCGCCCGCCGTCACCGCGACGCTGCCGGTGACTTCCTTGTGCTCGCCATCGGACAAGTCGAGCACGGGATCGTCGTCGGCCCGCGCCTGCAGGCTGGCGACCTCGACGCCACCGAGAGACAGCGCCACGCGCTCGTAGGCGCAGGAGTAGGCCGCGGCCGTGTTGCCATGCAGATTCGCCGCCACGATGGCCTGCAGCGTGGCCTCCAGCTCGAGCGCACCCTGACAACTGGCGACACCGAAGGTGCCGGCGCTGTCGCGACAACGATAGCGCGTCTTGAGGCGCGTCTTCACCGGACTGAAGCTGTCCGGATCACAGGGCCCCAAGGCTTTGTACGTCCCGATCGGGTTGTCCTCGGCAATCGCCGAGAAGCAGTGATTGCTCCCGGCTTCGAGCCCCTTGGTTTCGACGCCGCCCAACGCCTGGTCGATCGAGTACGAGGAGATATCTCCCACCACCACGACCTGCAGCCAGCACTCGTTGCCAGCACCACCCGCCGGACCGAGGCGCGCTGCCAGCTGATCGATCTCACAGGCCAGTGACGGATACTGCACCGCCAGTGACGGCAGATCGCCGACATGGCCGTTCAAGGCCTGGTTGAGTGCTTGACTGATCACCACGCCATTGGTCTCCAGCCCTTGCAGGATCTCGTAGGCATCCGTGCAGCCGCCGACGTGGAACCACAGAGGCTCTGCCAGATCGTCATCCCCGCGAATGACCAGCCGGTAGCTCCAGCCGTGGGTCTGGAGGATGGTGTCTGAAAGAGCGTTATCGAGGACCACGCGAAAGCTCGGTGGGCCACCATGGCCGGCCATACCGAGGACCACGCCACTGGCGATGACCTGATTCGCGGGTGACACCATATCGAGATAGGTCGGCACCGGTAGGGAAGCGCTCTGCCGGATCGCCAGTTGGACCTCCACGTCGTTGACCTTGGAGCCGGTCTCGGCCACTGCCCGCACGCTCAGGATCACCAGGTCGGTCGCCACAGCGGGGGCGGCGAGGCAGGCGACGATCGACCAACAACACAACTGCCGACACGGGCTCAGCCAACGAGTCGACGCCGGCCGGATTCGTTTCGAGATGGCATGCATGGGGACCTCCTGAGCGATGGAAAGGATCGAGCGACGAAGGGCTTCGGGGGTTATGCGAATTTTGCGGGCCAAATCCGTCATCGCGACAGATTTTTCTTCTCTCGACACAAGTGGCTGTAAACCTCCAACCGATACCCTCCGTCCAAATGCGCGACATGAGGACGGAGGACCCAGGCCAGTGAGGCCCAGTGATCCCCGCCAGCCGCCGATCGATCCGGACGCCGAGACCGAGCTCCTGGATCGTGCCCGGCGGGGCGATCGCGAGGCGTTCCGGCGGCTGGTCGAGGCCCACCAGGCCAACGTCTACTACGCCGCTCTGGGCCTCCTCCGTCACTCCGACGACGCGGAGGACGTGGTGCAAGAAGTTTTCATCCGAGCCTATAAATCGCTGCACCGGTTTCGCGGCCGGGCGCGCCTGGCGACCTGGCTCTACCGGGTGACTTTGAACGCCTGCCGCGACCATCAACGCAAACGCCGCTTCGCCGCCCTGCAGCAGAGCCTCGGACTGCTCGGCGACTCCGAATCGCGTTGGGTCGAGGAGCGCTCCGACGCCGACCCGGAGCGCTCGACCGCCTCGCTCCGTCTGCGCGACGATGTCGACGAGGCGGTACAGCGCCTGTCGCCGTCGGAGCGTGACGTCTTCGTTCTGCGCCAGATCGAGCAACTGTCCATCAAGCAGACCGCCGAGGTCACTGGCCGCGCCGAAGGCACGGTCAAGACCTTGCTCTTCCGTGCGCTACGCAAACTACAAAAAGAGCTCGCGGTGTACCGCGAGCCCGGGGAGGCCCTATGAGTCGATCCGCCAACCGAGCCTGTCGCGGGTGGCGCGACCACCTGGTGGAAGCGGTCTACGGCGAGCTGCAGGGCGACCGGCGCCGCGCACTCGACGAGCACCTGCGCCACTGCCCTGCGTGTCGCGCTCAGCTCGCCGCTTTCCGAGACACCATCGAGCGAGTGGCCGACGCCACGCCGGCCCGACCCCAGGCCGGTACGATCGATCTGTGGCCACGGATCGACGCGACGCTGGATGCGATCGATAGGACGCCAGCGCTGCGACCGCGCGAAGTTCGACGCGGCTTGCGCCTGGGCTATCCGGCTGCCGCCGCCCTGGCCGCCGCTCTGCTCCTGCTCGGCCTCGGTCTCGGGGTCTTCTTGCGGGCGCCGGTCGATGCACCGCACTCGCAGCACGTCGCCGAGGTCGACGAGGGCTCGGGCAGCGGAGATCCCGAGCTCGAATTCGCCCGCTTCCTCGAACGCTCCACGCCGCTGCTGCTGGCCGTCGCCAATCGCCAGCTCGGCGGCCCCGAGACAGTCCGCTTCGACCTGACAGCGGAGCGCCGGGTGGCGGAGCACCTGGCACAGGAGGCGACGAGCCTGGCCGCCACCCTCGAAGGTACCGGGCTGCGGCGCCAGGCCGATCTCCTGCGCGACCTGAAAGTCGTCTTCCTGCAACTGGCCAACCTCCCCCCAGACCAATACCACCACGGCCTCGCGGTGGTGCAAGCGACCCTCGATCACCGGGCGCTGCTCTTCCAGCTCAGCGTCGAAGAGATGCGCCGTCTCTAATAAGGAAACACCATGCAGATCTCCAAACGACTCTTTGGCCTTGGCTCGACCCTCGGGCTCCTCTGCCTTGCGGCGACCTCCGCCCGGGCCGACAACGGCGATCCGGCGAGGGTCTATCGCCAGGGTTACGACCTGGTGCTCGACGAGAAGTGGCAAGAGGCCATCGTCGTCTTCGACAAGCTCGACGAACGCTATCCCGACAGCGAGTGGACCGATGACGCCGCCTTCTGGCGCTGCTACGCCGGGCAGCAGCGAGGCACTGGCGCCGCCGAGTCTTTCGCCTGCTACGACGACGTCTTACAACATCATCCCCACAGCGAGTGGGCCGACGATATCCAGCGCTCCCTGGTGCGCCTCGCCGGTGAGCTCGACCGCGACGGCCGGCCCGAGTACCAGGACAAGATTCAACACTACGGTCGTGGCGAGCATGCCGATCGCACTCTGGCGGTCCTGGTCGCCCTGGGGGACATCGGTGACGAGCGCTCCCTCGATGTGATCCTCGAACGGCTCGACGCCACCCAGGACGAGCACCTGCGCGCTCGCATCGTGGAGATTCTCGAAGACTTCGACTCGCCGCGCGCGCTCGAGAAGCTGCAGCTCTTGATCCGCAACGATCCGGCACCCCGGGTCCGCATGGCCGCGATTGACGCCCTCGGCGACTTGCAGCCCCAAGCAGCGGCGCCGCTCCTGCTGCAGCTCGTCCGCGATACGAGCCAGCCCGATCCGGTGCGGGTGGAAGCCCTCGAAGAGCTGGCCGACATCGGAGCACCGAACTTCGATGACCTGCTCGAAGAGCTCGCTCTGGGTGACAACGACGCCCTCGCCCACGAGGCCATCGACGTGATCGGTGACCACCGTGAGGGCCGCGAGGCGACCGTCACGAGGCTGGTCGAGATCCTCGGCAAAACGGCCCACGCGGGGCGCCGGGCCGAAGTCCTCGATACCCTCGAAGACATCCCGACAGACAGCGCCGTGGCTGCTCTGGTCCAGGTCGCCAAGACCGACCCCGATCCCCGCATGCGCCGCATCGCCACCGAGTCCCTCGGCGATATGCAAACCGAAGCCGCTCGCGAAGCCCTGATCCAGCTCCTCCAAGAGCTCGACGACTAAAGCCAAAGGAGAGATGCGTGCACCAGATCCTCAAAGCGACTGTCAGCCTTCTGACCGTTCTCGCCATCAGTACCTTCTGCTCGACGACCGTCGATGGCAGCCCGGGCCTGATTCGCCATCCTGCCGCCGCGACCACCGACTTGGAAGAACGCTGGAGCTGGGGGGAGAACGAAGCCCTCAACGGCTCTGGTAACGGCTGGATCGGCTACGCCGTCGGGCTGTGGATGGAGCCGAATCACACGTTTTTCTCGAGCGGCGGCTTCACACTCCATCGAAACGGCAAGAGCTTCCGGCGCGGCACACCCCTGGCCAATTTCCTCGGCGACGACCTCACCAGCGCAGCGCTGCCGGCGATCAATGCACCTCATCCGGGGCAGGTGCAGCGCACCGTAGCGGTGCTCCTACAGCTCGACCGACAGGGCCAGATCGGCGAAGCTCTGGTCACCGATCTCAGCCTGCCGATCGATCTCGGCGGCCTGCCCCTGGCCTGGCTCGGCTCTGCCGCGGCGGAGGAGAGCTTCGACCTCCTGACTCGCCTCTTCCGACAGACGGCGACCACCCGTGCCAGCGAAGACGTTGTGGAAGCCGTCGGTCTGCACGACCGCGCCGCGGCGGTGCACTTTCTTGCCCGGGTCCTCGAGCACGACGAACGAACCTCGGTACGCGAAGAGGCCGCCGAGGCGCTGGCCTACCAAAACGACCCGGAGGCTCTCGACATTTTGCAGCGCACAGTGCGCCAGGACCAGACGCTCTCGGTGCGCGAAGAGGCCGTCGAGGCCCTCGGCGAGAGTCGGGTCGAAGGGGCCGAGGCTGTGGTGATCGAGCTCGCCCGCCACGTCGACGATCGCCGGCTTCGCGCCGAGGCAGTCGAGACCTTGGCCGACCTGGGGACTCCGAAGGCCCTGGAGACGATCCGTGACCTGCTGTGGAACGACTCCGATGTCGATGTCCAGGAAGAGGCGCTCGACGCCCTGGCGCATCATGGTCCTGAGGACAACGGTGCCGAAAACACCCTGGAGCTACTCATCGAAGTGGCGCGCCACCATCCCAAGACCGCCATCCGCGAAGAGGCGGTCGAAGCCCTGGCCGAGATCGCCGGCGATCGGGTGACGCGCGATCGGGTCGTCGGCACCCTCGAAGACCTGGTCAACCGCGACCCCAGCACCGCGATCCGCGAAGAGGCCCTCGACGCCCTCGGTGAGCTCGCCGACGGCGGGGGGATCGCCGTTCTGGCCAAGGTCGCCAGCACCCACGCCGACCCGCGGCTGCGCGAAGAGGCCCTCGACGCCCTCGCCGAGGCCAGTGAAGACCATCCGCGGGCACGGCGGGCGCTCGAGATGATGAGCTCCTACTGAAGTCGACCGCATGAGCTCTGCGCGTTTGGCGCAGAGCCAAGACACCGCTCGTTCGGCCACTGCGCGTCTGCCGAAAAGCAGAACGACCGCCGTCTGGTCGATGCGCACTGGCAAAAAACTAAAACGACCGTCGATCGGTCGCTGCGCGTTCGCGCAAGGCCAAAACGACCGCCGAGCGGTCGCTGCGCGTTCGCGCAAGGCCAAAACGACCGCCGAGCGGCCGCTGCGCGCTCATCGAAAGTCGAAACGACCGCTGATCGGTCGCCGCGCGTTCGCGCAAAGCCAAAACGACCGCCGAGCGGCCCCTGCGCGTTCGCGCAAAGCCAGAACGACCGCTGATCGGCCCCTGCGCGTTCGCGCAAAGCCAAAACAGCCGCCGATCGGTCGCTGCGCGTTCGCGCAAAGCCAAAACAACCGCCGATCGGCCCTTGCGCAAACGCGCAAGCCCGGAAAATCAACCTCTCAGCGGGTTTGCCTCCCGGCGCGTTTTCCTTCGCCGCCACCTGTGCGATAGACTGGGCTGTCGCTGTCATCGAGCGGATACAGTGACCGAGCGTCCGATTCCAGGGACGACACAGGAAGGAACACTTGACGACGACGCTGACTCGCATCCAAAAGGTCGTGTATCTGCAGGCGGTGGATCTGTTCACCTACTGCAACGCCGAGCAGATGATGCGCATCGCAGGCATTGCCCGACAGAGGAACCTGGCAGCCGGCGAGCGGGTCTACTCGATCAATGATCCGGCTGAAGGCATGGCCTGCGTCGTCGAAGGGACCGTTCAGCTGCGCAACACGGACGGCGAGGTGCGCCGTATCGGAACCCGCGAGACTTTCGGTGTCTACGAGATCCTGAGCGATCGGTTACGACGCGAGGATGCCTGGGCCGAGTCGGCGACCGTCGCGCTGGTGATCGACGCCGAAGACTTCTTCGACCTGCTGTCCAACAACGTGGAGATCGTCAAGGCCCTTTTCCGTCAGCTGCTGCGCCGCAACGAGACGAGTGAGAGATTCGATGCAACCAAGGCCCCACAACTGGCGACCGGCTAAGACGACGATTGCGGCGCTGCTCCTGGCGCTCTTGCAGCTCCTGCCGGCGACCGGACCGGCGTGGGGCGAGGCGATCGACTACGGCCGGCCAGGGACCGGGCGGCGGATCGTCGCCATCGGCGACATCCATGGCGCCTACAACGGCATGCGCGAGATCCTGCGCCGGGTCGGCATCATCGACCAGAAGGACCGCTGGGTGGGCGGTGACTCGATCCTGGTGCAAACCGGCGACTTCCTCGACCGCGGCCCCGGGGCAACCAAGGTCGCCGAATTGCTCATGGACCTCCAACAACAGGCACCGAAGCAGGGCGGCGAGGCGATCATCCTGCTCGGCAACCACGAGATTCTCAACCTGCTCGGCGACCTGCGGGACGTGACCAAGTACATCCTGCGTAACTTCGTCGACGGCCATTCCGAGAAGCGCCTGACGGTGAGCTGCAACGACTACGCGGCCTTCCATCGCCGGCTGCACGAGGTGCGGCGCGAGAAGTCACCCAAACGCCGCGACCTGATCGACCGCTGTTTCACCGAGCACCCCCTCGGCCTGGTCGAGTACCTCGAAGAGATGAGCCCCAGCGGCAAGATCGGCCGCTGGATGCGCCGGCTGCCGGTGGTCGCCCAGGTCGACGGCATCGTCTTTGTCCACGGCGGCATCAGCCCGGAGCTCTCAGGCACCCGGCTCAACGAGATCAATCGCGAGGTCCGGCGCGAGATCAAGAGCTTCGACGCCGCGAAACAACACCTCGTCGACCGCGGGTTCATCCTACCCACCGCCAGCCTGGGCGACGTCGTGCAGACCGTCCGTGCCCTGGCCGGGGTCAATGACAAAAACAACGGCAAGGGCAACCGCAAGGCGGCCAAAAACCTCTCACCCGAGCTCGCCCACGTGCTCGAGCTGCCCGAGTGGCTCACCGTGAGCGAAGACGGTCCTCTCTGGTTCCGCGGCTACGCCCGCTGGAGCGAAGAGGAAGGCCGAGAGCAGATCGGCCCGATTCTGGAACGCATGCAAGCCGGCCATGTCGTCGTCGGCCACACCCCGCAAGCGCCGTTCAAGATCCGCCCGCGCTTCGACTCC
>JBCCGX010000102.1:0-14321 GCA_039029035.1 Acidobacteriota bacterium
CGACCAGCACTAGGCCTTCGGCACCGCGCAAGACATCGCGCACCTCTTCAGGACTCGCCGCTTTCTCGGTCTCGATCCAGACCGCCTCACTATGGCTGAGCACGATCGGCACCCGCACACAAGTCGCGTGCAGGGGAATCGACGCCTCCATGATCTTCGACGTCTCGACCCGCATTTTCCACTCTTCGCGGGTCTCCCCGTCGTCGACGAAGACGTCGATCTTGGGCAGCGCATTGAATGCCAAGGCTTCCCTCCGGTCGGCAGGAGGCGCCCCTGTACCATCCAGCTCCCCAAGGTCCGTGACGAGTTCGTCGACCGCTCGCTGGCCGGCGCCCGAGACACTCTGGTACGTGCTGACGATGACCCGCCGCACACCGAAAGCGTCGTGCAGGGGCTTGAGCGCCACCACCAGCTGAATGGTCGAGCAGTTCGGGTTGGCGATGATCCCTCGCTGGCCATAGTCAGCGATTCGATGCGGGTTCACTTCCGGCACGACCAGCGGCACCTCCGGATCCATCCGGTAAGCCGAGGTGTTGTCGATCGCCACCGCGCCACGCTCTACCGCTGCCGGCAACAGCTCGCGACTCACCGATGCACCCGCGCTGGAGAGCACCAGATCCACCCCTTCGAAGGCCTCGGGCTCGGCGAGGCGCACCGGTATCTCGTCGCCGGCGAAGCGCACCGGTTTGCCGACACTGCGCTGCGAAGCCAGAGGTACGAGCTCGCGGACTGGAAAAGCGCGCTCTTCGAGCAGGCGAAGCAAGGTCTGCCCCACCAGACCGGTCGCACCGAGGATGGCAACTCGATAGCTCATCAGGAGCGGGATCCTACCAGCTAACTCTCCACCGCCCGTGTATTGCGCCGCGCCAGAACCACGCCACAGATGGCCAACAAGGCCCCCCAGCCCTGCAGCGCGGTGAGGGTCTCGCCGAGCCAAAGCCAGGCGGTCACCAGGGCAAAGCCCGGCACGAGGTTGGAGTAGAGCGCCGTCCGCGCGCTACCCAGGCGGGAGATGCCATGGTTCCAGACGAAGTAGGCGAGGCCGATCGACACCGCGCCGGAAAAGACCGCCGCGGTCCAAGCGCCGACGGAGATCTGCCCGTGATCGAGCGCCGCAAGCTCCGGCAACCCCACCAGGACCAACGGCAGCGCTCCCATCACAGTGCAGAAGCTGGTCACCGTCATCGGTCGATAGTGCCGCATCGCCAGCCGCACCAGGAGGGTGTAGGCCGACCAGCACAGCGTCGCTGCGAAGACCAATATGTCGCCCCGCAGCGTCGCACCGCCGAAGCGGAAATCGGCCCCGCGATCGCCTCCGACAATGATCAAGACGATGCCGAGCAGTGACAGGCCCACCCCGAGCCAACCGCCAGGACGTAGCCGCTCCATGCCCAGCAGCGTGCCGGCCAAGGCCACCCAAACGGGCACCGTACCGAGTAGTAGGGCCGCGTTGGCGGCGGTCGTAACCTCGGCGCCATAGACGAACAGCATCTGGTAGAGGCTATTGCCGACCAACCCGAGCCCGATCAACATCGGCCAGTGGCGCTTCTGAATCCGCCAGCGATAGCCGGCCGCCCGCGCCACCGACCCGACCACCAGGCTGGCGGCGAGAAAACGCACGGTATTGAACGCCAGGGGTGGCATCTCGGCCAGGGCGAACTTGATGATCGAGAAGTTGACGCCCCAGACGCAAACCGTCAGCAGCAGCGCAAGGTCGGTCGCCGTCATGCGCGGCGACGAGGCCTCCGCGGGGGCGCTCTCCCCCTCCTCGACGCGGTCTCTAGCTGCCATACCCGTTCTCAGCCGCCATACTCGGTCTCGTAGTCGGCGATCGACGCCGCTACGACCTGGCGAGCATGCTGGCTGCCATACACCGACTCGATCGACGTCTCGGAGCGACTCCCCGGCACCAGCTTGTAGGTCGAGAAATAGTGTCGCAGCCGCTCGACCAGGACCTCGGGAAGATCGCTGATGTCCTGCGCCTCGCCCCAGACATAGTCGCCGTGTAACACGGCAATGATCTTGTCGTCGGCCTCGCCGCCGTCGATCATCTGCAGGCCGCCGACGACCCGCCCGACGACGATGACCTCCGCCCGATTGATCGGCCGCTCGCTGACGACACAGATATCGAGCGGATCGCCGTCCCCTCTCTGCGCCGTGGGGGAGAGCGCAGACACCGCCTCTCCGCAATAGGTCTGCGGCACGAAGCCATACAGAGCCGGCGGCTGTGAGGAGGTTCTCTGCGGGCGATCGACGCGAAGATAGCCGGTCTCCTTGTCGACCTCGTATTTGACCAAGTCAAACGGCGTGATCTCGATATAGGCATGAACAGTACCCGGAACCTCCGGGCCGGCACTCAGACCGTGCCAGGGATGTGGGCGCCAACGATAGAAAGGGCTGGGAAAGCTCATGAGCCCTAGTCTACTGGCAGCCCCTCGTCGACCGGCAGCTCACTGAAGGTTAGCCCAGGAGCCGAAACGACCGCACTGTCGCCTGGATGGCGCGCTCGACTTCCTTGAGGATTTTCTCCGGGAAGCGATACAAGAAGACGTACAGGGCGGGTTCTGTCTGGATGACGTGCAGCCCCAAATAGCTCGGTCCGGTCGTGCCGGCCAGATACAGCGGCGGCAGCTCGAAGACCACATGGCGCGCCTGGAGCCCAGCGATCAAATACTTCTCGTCGCGCAGGATCTTCGAACGACTCGGCTGCTGCAAGACCGCCTCGATTCGTGACCGTGGCCTGGCGGTGCACGTGACCGAGGTCTCACCGACGTGAAAGGTGAACACCGAGGCGGGCTTGGACGAGCCCGCATGTGCCTCCCCACCCACGGCCAGCCGAATCCGACACCGATGACGTTCGTTGATCAGATGACGCACCTCGACGATATCGCTCGATTCGTAGCGCGAGCTGCTCGGCGAGTAGATCGCCTCGCCTGGCGGCTCCGTGCGCAGTCGCCGGCTGCCGGCGACCAGCGAGCGTGTGCTGCGCCAGGCTCGTGCCAGCCAAGAGAGGGGTCGCAGCAGCAGCACGGTCAGGCGAATCCGCTTCTGCCGGCGCTGCATCTCGGCCAAGACCTCGGGCGGGATACGGATACGATCCGTGCGCTCGATCACGCCGGTCTGTCGATCCAGCGTGCCGAGTCGAACTTCGTGCAGATCGACCAGGCTTTGCTTCGCTTCCACGGCGCTGCGGTGAACGAAGAGCAATTGCTCGACCTGCCAGTCGCCGAGATCGTCCAGAGCACCGCGCTCCAGATCGTCGTAGCGTGTCATCGCCGGCTCAGCGCGGATCAACTGGCACAGCTCGCGGCAAGCATCTTCCTGAAAGACCGGCCTGAGTCGATGGATTCGCCCCAGCTCTGCCGCCTTGTCCGGCAGACCGAGCCGCGACGCGACAGCGTCCGGCTCCGCCGCCGGACGCTGCGCCGGGTCGCCATCCTCGGAAAAAGAGAGGTAGCTGCGCGGGTCCGAATTGAACGAGGCGACGAAGCCGGCAGCATCGAACAGATCGTAGCCCCAGACATCCGAGTCCTGAACCCACAGATAGAGAATCGTCTCCGCCCAGGTCTGCAACTCACGAATCAAGCGACGCTCTTCGTCATACTGACTGAAGAACAGTAGCGTCCAACGCGAGTTCGAGACCAAGTAGGCGCAACGTTCGTTCTCGCTATCGAGGTCGAAGAACAGAGGCTGCTCCGAGAGCTCGAAGCCACGTATCCCAAGCCAGCGCAGCAACGAGCTGCGGACCTGCTCCTGCGCGTCCCCCGGAACGCAGATGCTGTTGTAGAAAGCACCCATTCGCTCGCTGCCTCTCTCACACCTCCGAGAGCCGGCACGCTTCCGCCGATCCAACCGACGATGAAGCCGTCGCCGATCGCCTGAAGTTCCCCGCCCCTGGCTTTCTTGCCGACCCGGGGAATTCTACAGCGATCGGGCGTCGCCGTCCCTAACGCCAGCGCCCCGGTACGATGACCGCGGCAAACCGATCGGGCTTCACGATGCCGCGTTCCGCCAGCAGCCAGCGCGTGTCGCTGTCGGCAACGATTCGCTCGCGGTTGGCTCGGCCTCCACCGGCACCCTCCGGGTCGTCCGACGTCTCGAGCCGCCAACGAGCCATGGTGGCGTGGACCACCATGCTGCAATCGTCGAAGGCGATACCGGCCGTCCGCAAGTGAGATGCCGCATCGTCCGTACGACCCCGTACCGATTCGATTCCGGCACGGATCAGATGCGCTAGGCCGAGAGGCCACTGCGCCCCCACCCGTTCGATGCGCTGTGCCCCCCGCTCGGCCTGCTCGAGCAACCAGTTTCTGAGGCCGGGCGTACAGACCTCCTCGGAGGCCGCCGCCACGGCGCAGCGAGCCCGCAGGTCGTAACTCAGGATCAACACCATGCCGATCCGCTGGATCATCGATCCGGTGAGCTCGCTCCAGCGTTCCCTCACCCGGCTCCAGGCCTCCAACCCCAAGCCTTCGTAGAGCTCGACCTGAGCCATCGCGTAGAGGTGTCCGAAATGCTGGAAGTGAAACCCGGTGTGCGACCAATCGCGGATCGACTGCCGCAGGGTCGTCTGGGCCTGGTCCGGACGATCGCGAGCCAGGTCGCGCAGGCTCTCGACCCAATGCCGCAAATGGATCTCGAGATAGAGGTCACCCTGCTTGCGAGCCGGCCCTAGCAGCCGCGGCAGCTCGGCGAAGAGCTCCGGCCAGAAACCGAGATGCAGTAACGCCAGAACTCTGAAGTGACGCACGGTTGCGAGCTCCCAGGCAACGCCGCTACGAACCTCGCGTAGCTGCGCTTCAGCCACCTCGAGCCGTCGCCTGGCTTCGACCCAGTCACCATCCGAGCACGCCAGCATCCCGGCGGCCATTTCGGTCAAACAGGTCGCATACCGACCGCGGACCCGCCCGGCCAAGAGGCGGGCCTGCTCCAGCATCTCGTCACTGGCATTGCCCTCCATGGCGCCGAAGAACACCTCCATCGCGAGGCCGCGGGCGACGCGCTCCGGCTCACCTACGGTCAGAGCCAACAGCAGATGGCGGGCATGGAATTGCGAAGCACGCAGCACGTCGACCAGGCAGAGGCCGACTTCCACCGACCAACAGACATCGATCCGGCGCAGCAGCTCCGGATCGCAATCCGACGCCGGGCACTCGTCGAACTGCAAACCGCGTAGTCGCAGGCGCAATCGATGCCACCAGAGGTCCAACAAGGCGCGCCACGAGCGCTTTTCGAGGCGCATGTCGATCGTTCGCAAGACATGCCGCAAGATCGCCATGCCACGATCGATATGGCCGCTGATCAACAGCTTCTCGGCCGCATGTCGCTGGGCCTCGAACGGATTGATCGTGCCCGAATGCTCCACCGCTTGCAGGAACGTATCGGCGGCCTCGCGACTGCGCCCTGCATTGGCCAGCGCTTCACCGAGCTTGACTTCCAACCGGTAGCGCTCCGGACCGTCTTCCGGGGTCAGGTCGAGGGCCAGTCGGTAGAGCCGGGCGGCGCGCTCGAAAGCCAGGGTCTCTTCCGCCCGGCCAGCGGCCGTCACGGCATACTGACACGCCCGAGCGACTTCTCGTGTCGCCTGAAAGTGAACCGCCAAGGTTTCCGGGTCGGCCCGTCCGGACGATTCGAGGGCCAAGGCCAAGGCGCGATGAATCCGCCGCAGGTCGTCGGCGCTCAAGCTTTCGACCACCGTCTCGCGGATCCGATCGTGGTACGCCTCGATCTCGTCACGGTCCTGAGCAGCCGACTGTCGAATCAGCTTCCTGGCGCGCAGGAGAGCCAGCGCGTCGGCCCCCTCTGAGGCAAGGTCGACCGCCTGGCGCGCCGCGCTGAGGTCCAGCGGCTTGCCCGCGACTGCGACCGTCTCCAGGAGGCGACGGGCGGGCCCCGGCAACGCCGCGACCCGTGCCAGGATGACTTCCCGCAAATGGAAATCACTTCGCAAGGACCGATCCTGGGAGAAGTGGGCTAGCTGCGACAGAAAAAGTGGGCTGCCGGCCGCTTCGCGCAGGATGCTCACCGTCTGGTCCTGAGCCCCCTCCGGTGCCTGCCCCAACAAGGCATCGACCAACTCCGCGGCCTGCTCTTGCGGCAAGCCACCGAGCTCTAGCTCGCGGACATCGACACCGCGCCAGCGTAGGCTTTCGCGATGCTCGCTCAATGCGCGCAAGAACGGGCTCGAAGCCTCGTCCTCGCTGCGGAAGGCGCCGATCAACAGCAAGGCCGGCGGATCGGGTGGCTTGAGAACCTCGTCGAGGAGCAGAAAGCTGTCGATATCACCCCACTGCAGATCGTCGATCGCCAGGACCAGGCGACAACGCGAGGCCAGCTTGCCGAGCAGCTCGCGCAGCCCGGCAAAAGCCCGGCGCCGCTGGGTCTGCGGATCGAGCACTTCGCTGCCCAAGTCCGCCACCGGGCCGACCCGCAGGAGCACCGGAAAAAGCACCGACAACTGGGCGACCTGAGGTGTCAACAAGCCTGCGACCTCCGCCTTGGGTAGGCTCGTCAGGTACCGGCTCAACGCGTCGACCAGGCTGTCGAGGGCCTTGTAGGGCACCGACTCCTGCAGGTAGCAGCGACCGGAGAGCACGACCAGCGGCAGATCGGCCGGCTCGGCCGCCGCGTCGAGGCGAGCGAGAAAGCGCTCGATCAGCGCGCTCTTGCCCATACCCGAAGCGCCCCGCAGATAGACCGCCACGGTCTTGCCGTCGCTCGCCGCGAACGCCGTCTCGAGCTCGTGCAGAATCTCCTGGCGGCCGATGAAGGGTGCCTCGAAGCTCGCCGGATGCGAACGGCCGGGTGAACCCTTCGCCTGCAGGCGTCCCAACACCTCTGAGCCCTGCAGACGGCGGTCCGGATCCGGGTCGAGCAATCCGATACAGAGCTCCTCCAGATCCGGCGGCACATCGGCCATCGCTGGTGGTGCGCCGGTCTGCTTGTCGGCCATGATCTCGAGCGCGCTGCCCGAGAACGGCAGATGGCCGGTGAGGGCCTGATAGAGCATGACTCCGACGCTGTACCAGTCGCTGGCCGGGGAGCCGGGTAGTGCCAGAGCCTGCTCGGGCGACATATAGGCTGGAGTCCCGACGGTTTGCGGCTCGAGATCCGGCAGGCCGATGCGCTGGAACTCCGTTACCAGGCCGAAATCGAGCAGCACAGCGCGATCCTCTTGGGTCACCAGGACGTTCGGAGGCTTGATATCGCGATGCACCTTGCCGCTGCGATGGACCGCCTCGAGACCGGAAGCCAGCTGATGCACCACCCGACGAATACGGTCGAAGTCCGGCTTTCCGGCAAGGGCTTCGATGAAATCGGAACCGTGCACCAACTCCATCGAAAAGAACCACAGTCCATCTTGGGTCAGCAGCTCGTAGAACGAGACCAGGTTCGGGTGCCGGATATCTGCCAGGGCGCGAAAGTCCTTCTTGAACCGATAGAGGGCATCCGCCTGGGCAAAGCGCAGTACCTTGAGAGCCACGAGACTCGCGGCCTCGCGGTCATAGGCCTCATAGACCACCCCGAAGGCACCCGCTCCAATGCGGCGCTGGATCAAGAACCGGTCGGTACCGGCGAAATCCTCCGCAGTCTGAAGCTCGTTCCCCGAATCGGCCTCGGTGTTGCGGATCGCCTCGTCCCCTTTCGGCTCGGACAGATCTATTCACCCCAGGATGAATCCTCGAGCCGGCACACGCCTCCCTCAGACGGTCAAATTGTAATACGTCTGGCTGCGGCACGATGTTCAACCGCCCCTGAGGAGGAATAAGTGGACGCCTGGGAGGGTTGAAATAGACGAGGGCCCCTCGACCGCGAGCGCTCTCGGAAAGGACAAGATGAACCAAGACCGTCTGTGGGATCACAGACTTCGCAACCTGATTCACTCCACCCTGCTGCTGACCGGCATGGTGGCTCTCCTATGGTCGATCGCCAGTATCTTCTTCGAGCGCCCGGGCGTCCTGCTGACGATCTTGGCCGGTCTGGCGCTTCTGACTCTCGGCGGCATCTCTCCGCGTCTTGTGCTGCGGATGCATCGCGCCAGCCCCCTCGACCCCTACAGTGCGCCCGAGCTCTTCCGGCTGGTGCGCCAGCTCGCCGGCCGCTCTGGCTTGCGCCACCCGCCAACGCTGTACCTGGTGCCCTCGCGAGCGCTCAACGCCTTCGCCGTGGGCCATCGCGAAGAGTCTGCCATCGGCATCACTCAAGGGTTGCTTCAGCGCCTCGACCGACGGGAGCTGGCCGGGGTTCTGGCGCACGAGATCAGCCATATCAAGAACCGCGACCTGTGGGTCATGGGATTGGCCCGTTGGCTCGGCCAAATGACCGGCAGTTTGTCCTGGGTCGGCCAGCTGATGCTGCTGTTTATGCTGCTCATCGGCTATCCGGTACCCTGGGCTGCCATCCTCTTGCTCATCGCCGCCCCAACCCTGAGTGCCTTGCTGCAGATGGCGCTGTCACGCACCCGCGAGTTCGAGGCCGATCTCGGCGCCGCACGCCTGACCGAAGACCCCATGGGGTTAGCGTCGGCGCTGAGTCGCCTCGAAGCCCAGCAGGGCGGCTGGTGGCGATGGTTGATCCCGGTGCCGCGCCGCACTCGATCGTCCTTCCTCGACAGCCATCCGGCGACCGCCGAGCGGGTCGAGAGGCTGCGCTCCCTGGTTCAGCAGCCAACGGCTCGGCCTGCCCGCCCCGCACACCGGGCCCAACGCCCGGTGGCGCGCCAGGCTGCGGTCCGAGTGCCTGTCCGCTTGATCGACCACGGCCCGGCGCCCTGGCCACCTCGCCCCTATCGGGGACGGCGGCCCGCGGCCCGGCCACTGTTCGTGAGCTTCTAGTCGGATCGTGGCCCGAAACGCTGCGTCCTGGTCCACGGAGAGCCAGCCCTTGGCCCGGCAACGGGCAGGGCATACACTTGGTCTTGCCAAGCTCAACCGCCCCGGAGGGATGGGTGCCTCGAATCCTCGCTATCGACGACGACGAGAATGTCCGCGACATTCTGCGTCGGATGCTCAGCCGTCGCGGCTACGACGTGCTGCTCGCCGACAATGGCAAAGAGGGGATTCGTATCTTTCGCCAGCAGGCCGAACAAGGCGATCCGATCGACCTCGTCGTCACCGACATCCTGATGCCCGAAAAGGAAGGGCTCGAGACGATCCGTGAGCTGCGACAGGGGTTCCCACAAGTCAAGATCATCGTCATGTCCGGCGGCGGCGGGTTGGGGGAGCCGGGCAACATCCTGAACGCGGCCCGCAAGCTCGGCGCGAGCTACAGCTTTCAGAAGCCCATTGCGCGCGACGACTTCCTGGCCACGGTGCGCCAACTCGTCGGACCGGGAGCCGAGCGTTCGAGCTCGGGCGACTCCGACTGATCGCCGCGGGTCACTCGACTCGTCTCGCTGATGGCATCGCAGGCTCCAGGGCTCGGCGTTCTCAACCGACTGAACCCTCGGCTCGAGCTGACTCCGGAAGAAGGCGACCGGAGAGGCTACCTCGCCCTCAGTATCCTGATCATCATCCCTCCGATCGCTGGATTCGGTCTGGTCGATTGGATGCATGGCCGCGCCGCCGAGGCCCTGATGACACTATCTATGGTGGCCGCCTTGGCGACCACACTGATCCTCCTCGCCTTTTGGCACAGGACCTGGATCTTCTTCCGCCTGGCGCTCTTGTGTGCCGTTGCCCTGGTCGGCTTGCAGATCGCCACAGGCCGCAGCGGAGGCTTCGGCTTTCTATGGCTGTACGCTCTGCCGGTTGTAGTCTTCTTCCTCTTCGGCACTCGCGAGGGTTCAATTTGGGTCTTGACCTCGGGTTTTGCCGTCGCCTTGCTCTTCTTCGGTGACTTCGGATTCCACGACTATCCGCTGCCGGTGGGTATCCGCTTCCTGATCGCTTATGGCATCGTAGCGATCCTCGCCTACGGCATCGAAGCGAGTCGCCGCCGGCACTACGAGGCCCTGCTGACCGAGAAGCAGTCGCTGGAAGAAGCCATGCAACAGTTGCAGACTCTGCGCGGCCTGTTGCCAATATGTACCGCCTGCAAGAGCGTTCGCGACGACCACGGCTTCTGGAATCAGATCGAAGGTTACCTGGCCCAACACTCACAGGCGGAGTTTCGCAGCAGCCTGTGCCCGGACTGCTCGACAGCGCAGGCTGAGCCGCCCACTTGAGACCTCATGCCGCCTGACCTCACAAAAGCCCATTCCAGATTCACAGACTGGGCCGCACCGCCAGGCGCAACGGCAGAGGATCGCCGGCGGCGAACCTACGTTTGCCTTTGTATCGCTGTCATTGTTCCGATCCTCATCGTCTTCGGTCTCGAGGATCTGCGTCTGGGTGGCCGATTCGAAGGGCTAGCGGTCCTCGCTCTAGCTTGTTTCCTCGCCGTGACGCCGTTCGTCATGAGACGCCTGCAGAATGCAACGCCACTGTTTCGCCTCGGCGCCGGCATGACCATCCTGTTCCAGTCCTACGAGCTTCAGATCGGCGGCGGAGACGGCTACGCCTTTCTCTGGTTCTACTGCCTACCGATTCTCCTCTTGACCCTTTTCGGTCGCCGAGAGGGAGCGCGCTGGGCCCTCGTCTCACTGGCCAGTGCCACACTGGTTCTTCTGACCCCGCTCGGCTACCCATACGAGCTCGAGACTGCCCTGCGCTATCTCATCTGCTACGCCGTCGTGGGACTCCTCTCCTACGGTATGGAGAGCTCACGCGACCGCTCCTACACCCAACTACTGGCTGAGAAAGTCGCCCTCGAAGATGCCTTGAGCCAGGTTCAGACGCTCCATGGCCTGTTGCCCATCTGCCCCCGATGCAAGAACGTCCGAGACGATCAGGGGTACTGGCAACAGATCGAGCTCTATGTCAGCCGACACTCCGACGCTGAGTTCAGCCACGGGGTCTGTCCCGACTGCCGCGATCGTCTCTACCAAAGCGGAATCATCCCCATCGACGATCGCTCGCCGCGACCGCAAGCATCATGAGCTCACCAGGCCTCCGAAGCTCGCCGGCACGCCGTCTGCACCGCCAGGCCCATGCCCTCGGCTGGACGTACCTTGCACTCGGCCTGCTACTACCGATGGCGGCTCGAGGCTTGGCCCCTGAGAAGGCCGTCACTCAATTCAGTCATATCTCCTGGCAGACCGACGAAGGCCTACCGCAAAATACAGTCCGTGCGATCACCCAGACACCGGACGGCTACCTGTGGATCGGCACCCAGGCCGGCCTGGCGCGCTTCGACGGCGCCCATTTCACGATCTACGATCGCAAGACCGAAGACGTGTTCCGCAACGATCACGTCTATACCCTGGCCGTCGATCCGGCAGGTGCTCTGTGGATCGGCACCAACGGTAGTGGTCTGATCCGCCATCGAGAGGGTGCCTTCGAGCTCTTCGACGAGCGCGACGGTCTGCCGTCCGGACGCATCACCGCCCTCGCCCCGGCGCCCGACGGATCGCTCTGGATCGGCACCTATGGCGGCGGCTTGGCACGCCTCGTGGACGACCGGATCGAAGTCTTCGACGCCGAAGAAGGGCTGTCTCACCCGGTGATATTCGACCTCGAGATCGACCCGTCAGGGGCCTTGTGGATCGCCACCTACGGCGGCGGATTGAACCGCTACCACGACGGTCGCTTCACGGTTCTGACAACCGAAGATGGCCTCTTGACCGACAACCTCTGGGCCGTCCACCCGGCAGCTGACGGCAGTCTCTGGATCGGTACCAACCGCGGCCTGCAGCGGCTGCAAGCGGGGCGATTCGAGACCTACACAACGGCCGATGGTCTGCCACACGAACGGGTCCTCACCGTGCTCGAAGACCGCGACGGCGCGCTGTGGGCCGGAACCTACGGCGGTGGCCTGAGTCGTCTTTCGGGCGGCAGCTTCACTCACCTGAGCGAACGACAAGGCTTTGCCAGCGACAATGTGTGGACACTGTTCGAGGATCGAGCGGGCACTCTGTGGGCAGGCACCCTGGGCGGCGGCCTCAGCCAGCTGAAAGACGGTCCGTTCACCGCCTACAGCACCGACGAAGGGTTGTCGTCCGATCTCCCCAGTTGCTTCTTCGAAGACCGTGACGGCAGCTTGTGGATCGGCACGCGCAACAATGGCTTGAACCGGCTCACGAACGGCGGCCTGGAACGTTTGTCGATCGCCGACGGCTTGCCCAGCAACAACATCTGGACCCTCACCGGCGATCGCGACGGTACCCTCTGGGTGGGCACCACCGGCGCTGGTATCGGCCGCTATCGTGAGGGCCGCTGGTCGCGCCTAACGACTCGCGACGGCCTGGTCGCCGACAGTGTGTTCGCCCTCGCCGAGGACCATGACGGTACATTGTGGATCGGCACCAATCAGGGCCTCGATCGCTACCGCGACGGGACCTTCGAGAACTTCTCGACCGCCGACGGTCTGGCCAGCAACCAGGTCCGCACCGTCTTGCAAGGTCAGAACGGCGAGTTGTGGATCGGCACGTCGGGCGGCATTAGTCGATTCGATGGCCGTTCGTTTCACAACACCACGACGGCCGATGGCCTGTCGAGCAACAACGCCTGGGCGCTCCATCAAGACAACGATGGCGTCTTGTGGATCGGCACGTCCGGTGGCGGTCTCAATCGCTTCGAGGATGGCGAGATCGCTCACTTCACCACCCGCGAGGGCTTGCACGACAACGACATCGCAACGATCCTCGAAGACGACGAGGGCTTTCTTTGGCTGGGGTCGAGCCGCGGGGTTTTCCGGGTCGCCAAACAGAATCTGAATGACTACGCCGCCGGGCGTGCGGCAACCCTCGACACCGTGGTCTACGACCATCGCGACGGAATGAAGACCGGTGAGTGCTACGGCGGTGACCCATCGGGTCTGCGGACTCGCGACGGTCGTTTGTGGTTCTCGACCCTCGACGGCGTGGCCGTCGTCGATCCGCGAGACATCACGATCGTCGATGCTCCACAAGTCCTCCTGGAGCAGGTTCTGGTCGATGGCCAGGAGCTCACCACCGAATCGGCGACCGCCGGTCCGGGCAGCAAGCTGTTCGAGTTTCGCTTCACCGCGCCGACCCTTCTGGTCCCTGGCAAGATTCGCTTGCGCCACCGCCTCGAGGGCTTCGACGACGCTTGGCGAGCGACCGGGCAACAGCGCTCGGCGAGCTACGCCAACCTCGACCACGGCCCCTACCGATTCACCGTCATGGCCAGCGACGAGCACGGCCACTGGACCGGCACTGCGACCTCCTTTGCCTTCACCGTCCGTCCTGCCTTTCATCAAACGCCGATGTTCTTCGCCCTGTCGGCCCTCCTCGTTGGCCTCAGTGGCTACGGCCTGCATCATCTGCGCTTCCTCAGCCTGAAGCGGCGCGAGAAGAAGCTCGAGCAACGAGTGGACGAAGCGGTAGCCAAGCTCAAGATTCTGCGCGGGCTGCTGCCCATCTGCCTGGCCTGCAAGATGGTGCGGGACGACCGGGGCTACTGGAACCAGCTCGAGACCTACATCCACGAACACTCCGAAGCCTCCTTCAGCCACGGACTCTGCCCCGCCTGCTTGGAGGAGTATCGGGCCCGAGAAGCCGCCCGCCAGACCGACCAGACCCAGAGGACCGAGGCCTGAATATTTGCCATTTGCTATGATTCAGCTATCGCTAACACGATAAGGGGATAACGATGCAGCTTTCATCTTGGCGCTCCCGGACCACCGTCATGCTCTTCGTGGCAGCTTCCTTCGCACTCGGCTACCTCTGGCAATCCGGCCCCGGCGCCCTGACCGCCGGCCCGAACGACATCAACCTCAAGCAAGTCAAGGAGCACCAGCTACCGACCACGGTCGCCGGCCCTCCAGGCCTGAAGTCCTTCACCATTTACATGGGTCGCAAGGCAGAGAAAATCAAGGCGGCGCAACGTATGAACGCCTTGCACGACGTCATGGCTGCGAAGGGCTACACCCTGCACGACCTGGAGCCCCACTGGGAGAACAGCGATCTCGAGGGCTGGTGGATCACCTACCGGGCGGAGGGTCAGCGGTAGATTCGCCTGCTATTCGCTGACTTGTTTCCACCTATCGACACTGCAAGGTCGCCGATGCGTCCTGCGGCTCTCGATACATCATACGCCGCCACAGTGGCGCGAGCGCTCGTTTGCTCCTCGGGCCGTGGGGGGCTAAGATCGATGATGGCTGCGGCTCATCTGGGAAGATCCGCCGTTTTCCTGCATCGACGCGCGGCCGGAGAGTGAACTTGACGACACAAAAAAGCCCGTCGCGCCCGACGACGGCAGCGCTCGTGGTTCTCGCCATCATGGCGGTATTGGTCGCCATGCGCGAGGCGCAGACCATCG
>JBCCGX010000103.1:0-14317 GCA_039029035.1 Acidobacteriota bacterium
AACCGATCCAGCTCGAGATCTTTTCCGACTACGTGTGACCCTGGTGCTACCTCTGTACCGGGCGTATAGAGAAGCTGCTTGCCGAATATGAGTTGGACGTCACCTGGGTGCAGTTTCCCCTGCATCCGGAGACCCCGGCCGAGGGTCGACCCTTGGCGGATCTCTTCGCAGGCCGAGAAGCGGTGCTGGAGGATATGAAGGCGCGCATGAAGGCGCTGATGGAAGCTGAGGGTCTGCCCTACGGCGACCGCTCGATGACCTATAACAGCCGTCTGGCGCAGGAGCTGGCGAAGTGGGCCGAGGGCGAGACGAAGGGCGCCGCGATCCACGACGCGCTGTTTGAAGCCTACTTCGTCGACGCCCGCAATCTGGCCGATGTCGACACCTTGCTCGGTATCGCGCGGTCGGTCGGTCTCGACGTCGACCGGGCGCGCGAGGTGCTCGACAATCGCGCGTTCCGCGATCCGGTAGACGCGGATTGGCAGCGCTCGCGCGAGCTCGGCGTCACCGGTGTGCCGACCTTCGTTGCCGGCGGCTACGGGGTGGTCGGCGCGCAGCCCTACGAAGCGCTGGAACAGCTGGTGATCAAGGCCGGTGCCACGCCGCGTTCCAAGGGAGATCAAGGCGGATGATCAGTCGCATCTGGCACGGTTGGACAACCCACGACAACGCCGATGCCTACCAGGACATCGTCAGCCATCAGGTGCTCCCCGGCATCGCCCGGAGGCAGGTCCCCGGCTACCGCGGCGGCTACCTCCTGCGCCGCGAGCTCGAAGACGAGGTGGAGTTCGTCACCATCCTATGGTTCGACTCCCTCGATGCCGTCCGCGCTTTCGTCGGCGAGGACTTCGAGGTCGCCCACGTGCCGGCCGAAGCCCAGGACGTGCTGCTGCGCTTCGACGCTCGCGTCCGACACTACGACACGCTGCTGACCCCGGCAGAGACGCTCTCAGAGCGGCCCGTCTGAGCGCTGCGCCCTTGAGTCTCGCTCTCGGCCTCTTCGGCCAGCCGGCGAGCCTTGAAGGCTTTGCCCCAAGCTTGCATCGAAGTCAGGATCGCCTCGAGCGATTGACCGAACTCGGTCACCTCGTACTCGACGCGCGGCGGCACTTCGGCGTAGACATGCCGTGAGATCACACCATCCGCTTCCAGCTCACGCAGTTGCAGGGTGATCATGCGCTCCGTCGCGTTGGGGGTGAGACGCCGTAGCTCACCGAAGCGCTTGCGCCCATCGAGCAGATGGCACACGAGGACCGGCTTCCAACGCCCACCGATCACGCTCAGTGTCGCTTCCACATCGCAACCCGTTTTCCAGTTGTACTTCCGAGTCATGGAGGGACTCCAGGGCCATTGAGAACGCCATTACTTACAAAATTGTGGGTACCTGTCAACACGGCGACGTCGCGTACTGTGCCGACAGTTCCGCCTCTGAGGGCTTGAACGGACTCAACGGGCGACGGAATAGATAGCCTGAGCTTCCAGCTCGAGGATTTCCAGCAGCATGTAGGCCTCGACGGTTCAGCACGTCTTGGGCGTTGCTCGACACCCACCGCGGCTCGCAACAACCTAATTCGGCGACGGCCGGAACGACTTGTCCGGATAGGGTGGCGGCTGCGGGATCGTCGGCGGGTCGTCGCGGATGCGCTGTTGCAGATATTCGATCGCCGCTTCGAGCTGCGCGTCCTCTCCGTCGAAAGTGGCGTGGGGTGGGTTGTCGACCACGATATCGGGCTCGACGCCGTGGCCTTCGATCAGCCATTCGCCTTCCGGGCCATAGACTCCGAACTCGGCCGCGGTAGCGATCCCCTGGTCGACCAAGAAGTTGGACGAGGTGAGCCAAATCTCGCCGCCCCAGGTGCGGGTGCCGATGACCTTGCCGAGGCCCAGGCGCCGGAAGCCCTCGGCGAAGGCCTCGCCGTCGGAGGCGGTGCGCTCGTTGACCAGGACGACCATGTGGCCGGCGAAGGCGAACTGCATGTTGCGGTAGACCCGGCCGTGGCGTGGCTTCCACCACATCCAGGGGCGACGGATGAGGCTGCCGAGGATCCAGCTATCGATGTTGCCACCCCGGTTGTGCCGCACGTCGATGATCAGGCCCTTGCGGTGGTACACCGGGAAGTAGTGCCGCGCCCACTCGGTGTAGTTGGAGCCCCCCATCGCCCGCAGATGGACGTAGCCGAGATCACCCTCCCCGGCCGCCTCGACCCGTAGCCGCCGCTCGTGCTCCCAAGCGTCGTAGCGCAGCTCCCTCGCCTGGCGCGGTGTGATCGGCTCGACGATCGTCTCGTGCAGCCCACCGCTGGCGGCATCGCCTTTGGCGCCAGGCTTCACTTGCAGCAGCACCGGCTTGCCGGCCTGATGGCGCAACAAGACGCCGGGGTCGGCGACCGATAGCGTGGCAACACCATTGATCGCCAGCACGACGTCGCCCTCGTCGACCTCGACGCCGGGACGGGCGAGCGGTGAGCGCTCGGCCGGCAAGTCAGGGTCGGTGGCGTAGATATGGGCCACGCGGTAGCCGCCGGCGGCTTCGTCGCGCTCGAGCCTAGCGCCGAGGGAGGCGGGCAGGATCTGATCCGTGCCTTCCCGATGGTCGCCGCCGCGCACGTAGTGGTGCAGGGTCGAAAGCTCACCGGTGAGCTCGCCGAAGAGATCGCTCAGCTCGGCGCGATCGGTCACCCGGTCGACCAACGGGAGGTATTTGTCCAGCATGGCCTGCCAGTCGACACCGTGCATCCCGGGATCGTAGAAGTAGTCACGCAGCAGCCGCCAGGCGTCGCGAAACATCTGCCGCCACTCCTCGCGCGGCTGGAGCGCGAAGGCCCAGCCGCCCAGGGACAGTTGGCTGTTGCCGAGATTCTTCAGCGGCTCCGCCTCAGCGTCGACGACGTAGAGCTTGTCGCGCTTGCCGATCAGCAGCTTGTGGCCGTTCTGTGAGAGCTCGTAGAAGTCGAGCGAGGGCAGCAGGGTCTTCGCTGCCGGCTCGTCGGCACGGATCGCCAGCGCTTGCAGGCTGAGGGTGCGCTCGAGCGACGTTTCGGTGTCGAGCCAGAAGAGATGTTTGTCGTTGACCGCAAGGCCGGAGTAGTTGCCCGGGCGGACAGGTACCTCGTGCAAGCGCTGCATCAGACCGTCGCGATCGATCTCGACTTGCAGCTTCTTCTTGCCGCCCTTCCCGTCGCTTGCGGACGGCTCACCCTTGCCACCCTCACCGTTCGGGCTGCCTGTCGGGCGGCCGATCTCAGCATCGATCTCGCTCACCGGCATGAAGGGCGAGCGTAGGCCCTGGCGCAGGGCCACCTGGTAGATCTTGGTGGTGCGATCGAGGAACGGTCCCGGCTGGTAGATGCCCCAGGGCTCACGGCTCAGCGACACCAGGTGGCGCTCCGACAGGAAATAGATCCACCGGCCATCGGAGCTCCAGGCCGGATCGTGGCTGTTGAACCGATCCGAGGTCAGGTCCAAGATCGAGTGGTCCCGGCTATCGTAGAGGCGGATCTGGGATAGGTCGTTGGCGGCCCGAATGCCGAAAGCCAGCCACCGGCCGTCGGGCGACCAGGCGATCTCACCGAAACCGAAGGAGAGCGACGTCGCGACGTGGTGCGGCTCGCCTGCAGCGAGGTCGAGCACCCAGAGCTCATGATCCTTCTCGACGTAGGCCAGGCGACGACCGTCCGGCGACGGGTAGCCGTCGAACCGTAGCTCCGTGCCGCCGCGCGTCAGCTGCTCGGCCGCCTCGACCCCTCGCGGGTCGAGCTTCCAGAACTCGACCTCACCGCTCTCGTCGGACAGCACGACCACCGCATCGGCGTCGGCAGCGGGCTCGCTCCCGGGGCTGTCGGCCGCCGGCAGGAAGCGGGCATTGCGAAAGCGAACCCCTTGCGGCCGGCTGGCCTCGACCAGCCGGCCGGTCCCGGCGGGCACGACGAAGACCTGGCCGCGGGCGGTCAGCACCACCCGGTCGCCGGCCGGGGATAGATGGGCCGAGGTCAGGTAGTCCAACGGCTCGTCGATCCAACGCTCGCGCCGTTGATCGAAATCCGAGGCGAGGGTGATCTCGAGCTTGCGATCAGTGCCGCTTTCGAGGTCGAAGAGATGCAGATCGGCGCCGAGTTGGTAGACCACGCGGTTACCCGACAGATCGGGTGACTTGACGTCCCATCCGGTATGCCGGGTGTGCTGGCGCAGATCGCTGCCGTCCGGCGCCATCGACCACAGATTCAGCGTGCCGTCACGCTCGCTGACGAACACCACCCGGCCCTTCCACCACATCGGCTCGCGGCTGGTGCCAGGGAAATCGGCCGTCAACGAGCCGGCTTCGGCGGCGCCATCGAAGCGCCATAAGCTCTGCGCCATGCCGCCGCGGTAGCGCTTGGTGTAGCTGCCCTGGAACGGCAGACGAGTAAAGAACAGCGTCTCGCCCGACGGATCGTAGACTCCGTCCGCCGCCTGGGCGAGCGGTAGGACCGTCCGCTGCCCGGTCGACGGATCGAGGCGCACCATCTGGACGTTGGGCAACATCGAGAAGGCGCGCGTGGCATAGAGGATCTCGCCCGTCGGGCTCCAGCCGACGACACGCACCGTATCGCCTTCCCAGGTCAGCCGACGGGGCTGGCCGCCTTCCAGGGGCATCACATAAACCTCGGTCGGCCCTTCGTAATCCCCCGCGAAGGCAACCCGGCGACCGTCGGGCGAGATGGCGGCGTGGGCTTCCTGGCCCGGATGGGTGGTCAACCGCCGCGCCTCGCCCCCAGTGGCCTCGACCCGCCACAGGTCGCCCTCGGCGGTGAAGACCACCACTTCGTCATGGATGGCCGGGAATCGATAGTAGCCCGTCGCTGCCTCGGCCACTGCGGGTGACGCAGTTGTCAGCAACAAGACGGCGGTCAGCGGCAAGGCGGCTGCATGGATCGTGATCGCCGGAGCGAGTGGGAAGAGGCGCATAGGAAGGACTCCAGTAGGGTCAACTCCTCGAACCAAGTCGTCTGCGGCTCGTCGGGTCTGCCGAAACCTGGCCGGAGCCGGCAGCATCTCATAGGATGACCGCAGCGACCACCCACTGTCTTGGATAACCCACTGCCTTGGATAACACCGGAGAGAGCTCCGGAGATACGGTCGGAGGTAACGTCTAATGGGGTTCTTCACCCGCAAGAAAACGACTCTGCCGACACCACAGGAGGCCCTGCCGGGCCGGGCCGAGAAAATGCCGGTGCCGCCGCGCCATTTCGTGCTCGACGCCACGCTCGAGCCGCCCTTTCCGTCCTCCATGGAGTTGGCGCTCTTCGGCCTCGGCTGCTTCTGGGGCGCCGAGCGCAAGTTCTGGCAGGCGGAAGGCGTCCATTCCACTTCGGTGGGCTACGCCGGCGGCCACACGCCGAACCCCACCTACCAGGAGGTGTGCAGCGGCTCGACCGGCCACAACGAGGTCGTCCGGGTGGTGTTCGATCCGCGGCAGACGGATTTCGAGACCCTGCTCTCGATCTTCTGGGAGAGCCACGATCCGACCCAAGGGATGCGCCAAGGCAACGACGTCGGCACCCAATATCGCTCCGGCATCTACACCACCTCCGATGCCCAGATGAACGCCGCGATCGCCTCCCGCGAGGCCTACCAGGCGCAGCTGAGCGACGCGGGCTACAGCACCATCACGACCGAGATCGTGCCCGCGCCGACGTTTTACTACGCCGAGGATTACCACCAGCAATATCTGGCGAAGAATCCCGGCGGCTATTGCGGCCTCGGCGGCACGGGGGTCGCCTGTCCGATCGGCGTCGGCGTCAGCGCGGCTTCTTGAAACGTCCTGGCGGGCTCGGCTCAGCACCTCGCACTGCGAGGACCCTGCTAGACTACACAGCATCCAAGAAGGCAGTTGGCCGCAGCGCTCGGCCCCTCGTGGGCGGCGCTGCGCTAAACTCGCGTGATCCTGTCCGATGGCTTATCTACCGATAAGAAAGAGCTTGCTGTACCCGCTGAGGCCATCCACCAACACGCCTGCACGCCGCCTGCTCCGACGGCGCTGCAAGATGGCAACTGCCGGAGCCTTGCTAGGCTGGCTCGCGGCGGCGCGGATCCTCGGCCAACCTGCGAGCCGAGATCTGGCCGACATCCGCTTTGAGCACCTGACGAACCAAGACGGCTTGTCGCAGAACACCGTCTTCACCATCGCTCAGGATCGCCGGGGCTTCATGTGGTTCGGCACCAAGGTCGGTCTCAACCGATTCGACGGCTACCGTTTCAAGGCCTACAACACCGGCCTCAGCAAGAGCTTCGTCCGGGTGATACGCGAGGACCCTTTGGGCCCGCTGTGGCTCGGCACCTACGGCGGCGGCCTCGATCGCTTCGATCCGGTCGACGAAACCTTGCGTAATTTCCGCCACGACCCGAACGATCCGACGAGCCTCTCCGGCGACGACGTGCGCTCGGTCTTTCTCGACCGTGAAGGGACCCTGTGGGTCGGCACCCGGGGCGCTGGGCTGAATCGATTCGAACCCCAAGCCGGCTCGTTCGTGCGCCACGCACGGGACTGGGAAAATCCCTCCAGCCTGAGCCACAACGATGTCCGCGCGATCGCCGAGGATGGCGCCGGCAATCTGTGGATCGGGACCTTCGGTGGCGGACTCAATCGATTCGACAAGAAGGATCGGTTCATCCACTTTCGCCACGATCGCAACGATTCGAACAGCCTGATCGACAACCGTATCCGCGCCCTCGTAGTCGACCACCAGGGCCATTTGTGGATCGGGACCAACGGTGGTCTCGACCGCTTCGATCCACAAACCGAAGTCTTCACCCACTTCCGCCACGACCCGAAGGATCCCACCAGCCTGTCCGACAATCGTGTGCGGTCGCTCTACCACGACCGGTCCGGGCGGCTGTGGGTCGGGACCCGCCACGGTCTCAATCGATTCGATCAGACCCAAGGCATCTTTCACAGCTACCACCGAGACCCCGAGAATCCGCACAGCCTGAGTGGCGAATCGGCTTACTCGATCTTCGAAGATCGCTCCGGTGGCCTCTGGATCGGCACCTACAACGGTGGTCTCAGCCGTTTCGACCCGGCCAAAGAGCGCTTCGCCCTCTATCGCCACGAGCCCGAGAATGCCGCCGGTAGTCTCAGCGCCAACGAGGTCAGCGCGCTGCACGTCGATCGCGGTGGTGCCCTGTGGATCGGGTCTTATGGCGGCGGCCTCAGCCGATTCGACCGGACCGAGCACCGTTACACCCACTACCGCCACGACCGCCAGGATCCGGCGAGTCTGTCGGATGACCGAGTCAACTGCGTGCTCGAGGATCGTGCGGGCCAGCTCTGGGTCGGCATGTACGACAATGGCCTCAGCCGCCTGGACCAGGCCCGGCAGACCTTCACTCACTTTCGCCACGACCCGAACGATCCCACCAGCCTGAGCCGCGACTACGTTCGCGCCCTGGTGGAGGACCACGCCGGTCGACTGTGGATCGGCACCCAGGGCGGCGGGCTCGATCGCATCGACACCCCTGCGGACTCGAGCCCCACCTTCGCCCACTATCGCAACGATCCGCAAGACCCGCAGAGCTTGAGCCACGACAGCGTGATGGCACTCCTCGAGGCCTCCGATCACGTCCTGTGGATCGGGACCTACGGTGGCGGCCTGAACCGCCTCCAACTGTCCGTCGATGGGCCGGTCGAAGGCACATTTCGCGCCTATCGCCACAATCCGGACGATTCCACCAGCCTGAGCGACGACTCCGTGTCGAGCATCCACCAAGACCAGGCCGGCCGGCTGTGGATCGCGACCTACGGTGGCGGGCTGAATCGCTTCGACCCGGCGAGCGAGACCTTCTTCGCCTACGACGAGACCAACAGCCCCCTGACCAACGCGGTGCTGGGCATCCTGGAAGATGCCCGAGGCCGCCTGTGGCTGTCGACCAATCGCGGCTTGACCCGCTTCGACCCGGCCTCGGACCAGTGGACGCGCTACGATGTCAACGACGGCCTGCAGGACGTGGAGTTCAATGCTGCCGCTTTCGATCGCGCGCCCGACGGCCAGATGTTCTTTGGCGGCAACAGCGGCTTCAATGCCTTTTACCCGGAGAGCTTCGCCGACAACACCTTCGTCCCGCCAGTTGTTCTGACGTCGTTCACCATCTTCGACCAGGAGGTCCGCACGACGCCGGCAATCTCTTACACCGAGGCGATCGAGCTCAGCTACGAAGACAATTTCTTCTCCTTCGAGTTCGCCGCCTTGAGCTTCCGGCGGCCGGACAAGAACCGCTACCTCTACCAGTTGGAAGGCCTCGACAACGCTTGGATCGACGCCGGCTCACGCCGCTTCGCCAGCTACACCAAGGTACCGCCGGGCGAATACGTCTTCCGCGTACGGGGCTCGAACAACGATGGTCTGTGGAATGACGACGGGGCTGCGGTGCGCATCGTCGTGACGCCGCCCTGGTGGCGCACCCCGATCTTCTACTTCTTTGCCGCGCTTCTGGCCTCCAGTCTTCTCGCCACCGCTTTCGTCCTCCAGAGGCGCCGCCTGGAGCGCCAGAAAGCGGCCGCCCTGCAGGCGCTCGATCTCGAGCGCAAACAGGACGAGCTCGCTGCCTCGGAGCAATGGGCCCGCGAGCTCGAAGACAAGAATCGCCAGCTCGAAGAAAAGAACCAACAGATCCTGGAAACCCAGACCCAGCTGGTGCAGTCGGAAAAGATGGCGTCGCTGGGCCAACTGGTCGCCGGCGTCGCGCACGAGATCAACAATCCGGTGAGCTTCATCGCCTCCGGCCTGCCGACCCTGCGACGCGACGTCGCCCACCTGGCCGAGACCGTGCCGCAGGACGACCGGGATGCTCGATTCGAGGCGCTGCACAAGCGCATCGGTGCGCTGGTCGATGTGATCGGCGAAGGCGCCCGCAGGACCTCGGAGATCGTCGACAACCTGCGAACCTTCTCGCGCCTCGACGAGGCCGAGCTCAAGACCATCGACCTCCACCACGGTCTCGACTCGACGCTGAACTTGCTACAAAACCTGACCAAGAACCGGATTCGAGTAGTCCGAGAGTACGGCACCATTCCGCCGATCCAATGCTATGGCAGCCAGATCAACCAGGTGTTCATGAACCTGATCGTCAACGCCGTGCAGGCGATCGAAGGCAAGGGCACCTTGACCCTGACGACGTCCCAGGTCGACGACGAGCACGTCCGCATCTCGATCCGCGACACCGGCCGCGGCATGACCGAGGCGGTGCGGCAGAAGATGTTCGACCCCTTCTTCACCACCAAGCCGGTGGGTGAGGGGACCGGCCTGGGCCTGTCGATCAGCCACGGCATCCTCGAGACCCACGGCGCGACCCTCGTCGTCGAGACCGAGCTCGGCGTCGGCACCGAGTTCATCATCACCCTGCCGATTCGGATGGCTGCTGAGCGCGACTTGCAGCAAGAAGTCGCGCCGGCGACAATCCCCTGAGCCCAACTTCGAGAGATTTGCTTTGAGCCAACCCGCCAACATCCTCTACGTCGACGACGAAGATCTGAGCCACATCCTCTTCAAAGCGGTGTTCGAGGATCACTACAACGTCTTCACCGCCATCTCGGCCCAGGATGGGATCGAGATCCTGCGCCGTGAGTCGATCGACGTGTTGATCACCGATCAGAGCATGCCGGAGATGACCGGCGCCGAGCTCTTGGAAGCGATCCACGACGAGTTCCCCACCATCGGCCGGGTCATGCTCACCGCCTACTCCGACATCGACGCCATCATCCAGGCGATCAACAGCGGCCGGATCGACCGCTACGTCACCAAGCCCTGGGAAGAGCAGAGCCTACGAGCCGTCATCGATCAAGCCCTGGCGCTCCACCACCAACGGATCGAGCGGCAGCAGCAAATCGACAGCCTGCAACAGGAGATCGCCCGCGAGCGCCAGCTACGTCAAGCCTTGCAAGAGCACGTGCCGCAAGAGGTCCTGGACGAGCTGCTGTCGAGCGAGTCGGACTCAGCCTAGTGAACCAGCGCCTCGCTTGGGGCGTCAGAACCCGAGCTCCGCAAACCCGTCGAGCTACTCTGGAAACCCCGACGGGTCGATCCCCGGGATGATGCGCAGCGCGTTCTTATAGTACAGCTTCTTCAACACCTCGTCTGGCAGGTTCAGGCCGTACATCTTCCAGAAGGCGTGCCGGCGACGGTAGTAGTCGAAGTACTCGTCGGAGGTCTCGAGGACCCGGAAATAGGTGTGGTACTCGACCGGTGCCCAGCTGTCTTTACCGAACAGCACACGATCCTGGTAGCGCAGGAACCACTGGCGCGCGAAGCGCGGCTGGCGGCCGAGCTCGGCCAAGACGGCACCGATCTCGGTGACCATGTTGGGTAACTCGTCCATCAAGCGACCGAGGCGCGCCAAATCGTTGCCCATCCAGCCGAGGTGGGCGTTGATGAATGTCGTCCCGGGGTGTCTGCGAAAGACGTTGTGCTGCTCGCCCAGGATCTGCGCCCAGGAGGCGACCTTGGCCGGATCGCGGTAGCGCTCCGGCTTTTGGATGAGCTCGAGCAGGCGTTCGTTGTCAGCGTCCTTGGGCTTCCAGAAGGACGCCGGCTCGCCGGAGTGGATGAGCACCGGAATGCCGAGCTCGCCACAGCGAGCCCAGATCGGATCGAGCCGTGGGTCGTCCACCGGCACCCGGCGCCCCGTGCCGTCGGTCAGCTCCAGCCCCAGACTCTTGTAGATCTTGAGCCCCTGGGCACCGGCCGCCACGTCGGCTTCGAGCTGGCGCACGGCGTTCTCGGTCCAACCCGGCGCGTCCATGCCGTACAGGTCGACGTTGGTGAACACGACGAAGCGCCCGGGGGCGCTGCGCTGGGCGTTGGCAATCGCCCGCTGCAGGAAGTCACTACCGTTGAGACCGAAGCGGAAGGCACCGTTCTCGTCCTGCTCGCGGCGGAAGCCGCGGCCGCTCAAATTGACCATGACCGCCATGTTGAGCGCGTCCATCGCTGCCACGACTTCGCTCAAATCTTGATCCGGCATCTGCCACTGATGGTTGTGGACGTCGATGAACGGGTACTTCGCCCGGGTGACGGGGTTCTCCGGCACGACGAGGGTCGACGGCGGATCGTACTGGTGAAACGGTACGTCCTGGCCTTGGGCGGCGACGGCTGAGGCGGTGAGCAAGAGGACGGTCAAGGTTCGGTGCATCGGGATCTCCTTCGCTGAACCTACGGATTCCGATCGCGCAGGGTTCGCTGCTTCGGAAGGCTCTTACTCGGCCTCGCGGCGGCGCCGGATGCGGTAGACGCAACGGTCGCCATCGCTAAGCAGGTGCCGGGCGCGCTCGACCTCGACATCGTCACCCAGACTCTTCTGGAAGACCTCGAGCTCGGCGGCGCAGAGGCCGACGCAACGGCGAGCCGCCTCGCAGATCGGGCAGTGGTGCTCGATGAGCAAGAGATCGCCCGAGTCGTCGGCCGCGACCTCCGCCATATAGCCTTCGGCGGTGCGCTGATCGGCCAGCCGCTGAACGCGCTTGGCCAGCGGCAGGCGGCGCGGCAAGAGACGCTGGTACTCCTTGGTTTGATCCCGCGCTCGCACCTCGATCAAACGGTCCAGCCCCGCCTGACCGAACGCCTCCCGGGCCGCTTCGATCAAGCCGACCGTCAGATCGGCATGCCGATCGGGAAACAGCGTGTCGGCGGCCGGCAGGAGCGCCCAGTGGATCGACGGCCGCCCGCGACCCGAAGGGGCTTGCGGCCGAGGCTCCACCAGGCCTTGTGCCTCCAGCGCCTGCAAATGCTGCCGCACGGCGACGACGGTCAGGCCGAGCGCCTTGGCGACCGCTCCCGCAGCCACCGGGCCACTCCGTTTCAGCTGGTCGATCACCCGCCGCTTGGCTTCACTCAGGGCTTCGGGCTCCATACGATGAGCCTACCGCAGGCCGAGGATTTTGGAAAGAAACCTCTTGACTTATTCGACGTATATAAGAAAGCATGTGCTTACTTTAATAAATCCACCGACTTCTGACTCGCTCCGACCGGAGCCTTCACGAGATCCGCCATGAAGAAACTCCTCGACCTCTATCTCGACGCCTATCGCGGCTTGCCGCGGGAAGTCTGGTTTCTCTCCGCGGTGCTGCTGGTCAACCGCAGCGGCACCATGGTGCTGACCTTCCTCACCCTCTACCTCACCCTGGAACTAGGCTGGACGCTGACCCTCGCCGGCCAGGTGCTCAGCATCTACGGCGTGGGGCACCTGGCGGGGGCCTGGATCGGCGGCTGGCTGTGCGACCGTATCGGCGGCCTGCGTATTCAGTTCCTCAGCCTGCTGCTCTCCGGCCTCGGGATGTTCGTCCTCGAGCACCTGCGCACCCCCACCGGCGTCATGCTGGCGACTTTCTTCGTCGCCACCACGGCAGAGTCTTTCCGCCCGGCCAACGGCGCTACTTTGGCTGCCTTCTCGCCGCCCCATCTCCGCACCCGCGCGGTGGCGCTCAACCGCATGGCGCTCAACCTCGGCTTCGCCTTCGGTCCCGCCGTCGGCGGCTGGCTGGCGGTGCGCGATTACTCCCTGCTGTTTTGGGTCGACGGCGTGACCTGCATCCTGGCCGCCTTCCTGCTGCGGGCCCTACTGCCACACGAGCCGATCGAAGCGACGGACGAATCCGCAGCGGGACAGCGGGCCGCCCTGGAGCTCCACCCGATGAAGGATTGGATTTTCCTCGCTTTCCTCGGCCTGGTCGTGCTGCTGACCCTCGGCTTCTTCCAAGGCTGGAGTACCTACCCAGTGTTCCTCAACGAGGTGTATGGCCTGGCCGAATCCCAATTCGGCCTGCTGATGACCCTGAACGCCGTCCTCATCCTCGCCTTCGAGATGATCCTCACCCACCGCGCCGAGGTCTTCCGCCCGCTCTCCGTCGTCGGTGCAGGCACCTTCCTCTTCGGTCTCGGTATGACCGTCCTGCTGTTCGGCAACCATTGGATGCTGGCGGTCTTCTCGGTGGTCATCTGGACCACCGGCGAAATGCTGGCGGCACCGTTCGCGGGGGGTTGGGTAGCCAACCGGGCCGGGCCGAAACATCGCGGCAAGTACATGGGGCTCTACACCATGGCCTGGGGGCTCGGTTTCATCATTGCGCCCTCCGGCGGCGCCTGGATCTACCAACACTTCGGACCGAACACCCTTTGGCTCGCCACCGGACTCCTCGGCGCCGTGACCTGGATCGGCTTCGAGCTGCTCGATCGCAGGATCCGCCAGCTGCCGATCGCCGCCGTAGCGGAAAGTACCTGACGATTCCGTAGTCAAAACCGATAGTCTTCTCACAGACCGTTCGACAAGGAGCCCCCCATGCCCGACCTCCAGACCCTCGCCCTCTTCGTCGCCGCCGCACTGCTGCTTCTGATCGTACCCGGCCCGGCGGTGCTCTACGTCGTCGCCCGCACCATCGACCAAGGCCGGCTGGCCGGATTCGTGTCGATACTCGGCATCTCCCTCGGCACCCTCGCCCACGTGGCCGCCGCGGCCTTCGGCGTCTCAGCCATCCTCGCCTCCTCCGCCGTGGCCTTCAACGTCATGAAGTACCTCGGTGCGGCGTACCTGATCGTCCTCGGCATCCGCAAGCTCATGGAGCGCGACGACGCCGAGCGCCCGGTAATCGTCGAGCGCCAGAAGCTCGGTCGCATCTTCTGGCAGGGCGCGGTGGTCAACCTGCTCAACCCGAAGACCGCCCTCTTCTTCTTCGCCTTCCTGCCGCAATTCGTCGACGTCGACCGCGGCGCCATCGCCAGCCAGATCCTCTTCCTGGGCGCCGTCTTCGTCGTCCTCGCTGTCCTCTCCGACGGCTTGTGGGCCCTGCTGGCCGACGCCGTCGCCGGTTGGGTCACCGGCAGCAAGCGCTTCCTCAAGGCCCAGCGCGTCTTCGCCGGCGGCACCTTCATTGCTTTGGGGGTGGCGACGGCGTTCTCGGGAGCCAGGAGTAAATAGCACCCGAGACGCCGGGCTTACCCCAAGACCGCGCGCCTGACGGTCTTACTGCACAACGATCTCGAGACTCGGCTTGAAAGACGACTCGCGGCTGTGGAACTGCAGCAGAGTGAGATCGAGCATCGTAGCGAGCCCAATGGTCACCGTGCCGCCGCCAGCAGGAATGGCTTCGGTGACGTCGATCTCGTGCCATTGATTGGCCGCGAGGGCCCCTGTGTCGCGTAGGAAGCTGAAGGTCGTGCCGCCGCTCAGCCAGTTGTTCCAGGTAATGGTGCTCTCGCTCCAGCCCATGTTGACGTCATAGACCTGCGCCTGGTTGATGGTGGTGCTCTTGGTTCGAATCCTCAGCACCGCGGATTGCACGGTGCCGCTGAAC